>NZ_JBPPVC010000001.1:0-278512 GCF_053545015.1 Streptococcus sp. 32226D021BW
CAACTCCACCGGTAGTTCCAACTGTGCCAGCAGTTCCAACTTCACCAGTAGTTCCAACTCCACCGGTAGTTCCAACTGCGCCAGTAGTTCCAACTCCACCAGTAGTTCCAACTTCACCAGTAGTTCCAACTCCACCAGTAGTTCCAACTGCGCCAGTAGTTCCAACTGCGCCAGTAGTTCCAACTCCACCGGTAGTTCCAACTGTGCCAGCAGTTCCAACTTCACCAGTAGTTCCAACTCCACCGGTAGTTCCAACTCCACCAGTAATTCCAACTGCGCCAGTAGTTCCAACTCCACCGGTAGTTCCAACTGCGCCAGCAGTTCCAACTCCACCGGTAGTTCCAACTGCGCCAGTAGTTCCAATTCCTCCAGTTGCTTTGACTCCACCTACCCCACTGATTACTCCAAGTGTTCCAGTTCAATCAGAACCACTTAAAGTTGTGGTAACTCCAGAGACGCAAGTAGCGGTATTGCCAAATACAGGTGAAACAGACTCAATATTCATATTGATTATGAGTGGAGGTGCTATTGTTGCTAGCTTATCTTTGGCTGGAACTTTAATAAGAAGAAATAACTAATGCATTGAAACTACTTGTATTAAAGTTTCCCATTGTCAACCGAGTGGATTGTTGAAAGCTAGAGTTAGAGAGAGCGAATACTTCGCTCTCTCATTATTCATCAAAAACATACTAAGATTAGTAGTGAGGAAATCTCCGACGGGAGAGAGTGCTCACTACTTTTTCTTTATGATAAAGTATAGGTGTCTTGTTAAGTCGTGGGGCTTTTTGACGCTAGACGTCGCATCAAAAACTGGCAAGGCACCTGTTTTAGAAAGAATGTTATCAAAGTATGTGGGACGCCTGACGTCGAGTATTGAAAATGACATCACTAAAACAAGGAATCATTCAAGACAAAGAGGTAATATCATGCGTGCAGTTTTTGGGATTGATGTGAGTAAGGCAAGTTCAGAAGTGGCCATTCTAGTCAATGGCGAGAAGGTTCATGGCTATACCATGCCCAATGACGCCATCGGCTTTGGTCGGCTACTTAGCGATTTGAGAACCGTCCATAAGCCAGAAATCATCTTTGAAGCAACAGGTGTCTATTCTCGTCGTCTTCAAGCTTTTCTGGATGAACATGGCTACGCTTATACACGGCTTAATCCCTTAGAAGCTAAGAAGCAACTGGATAGCTTGCGTGTGCGGAAAACAGATCAAATTGACGCCGAAAAACTGGCTCAATCTCAATTTGTGCTGAATCGTAAACCCACTTATGTCCAAGAAGAAGTCTACCAAAACTTGTGGGCTCTCAGCCGTTTCTATCAGAATCTGACCGAGGACATTGTTCAAGCTAAAAACCGCCTGCACAAGGTCTTACAAATCACTTTTCCTGAATTGGAAACTATCTTATCAACACCATCTGGCGAACAATACTGGAACCTGGTCATAGCTTTTCCTTGCAAGGACTTCGTGCTTGATTTAAGCAAGGACGAACTCTCAGAAAGCATTCGTCAGTCTACTTCAAAACGTATTTCTGACAAGCGTGTGGCGTACTTAGCTGAGAAGCTGATAGCACTAGCTAATCAATCTTATTGTGCCGTCAAGAAAACCTCTCCCATACTAGAAGAGGTGCGTTACTATGGAAAATAATTACTTCGGCTTTCTGAACAGAGACAAACTGTCCTAGACCAAATGGTGGAACTAGCTCAGCCATTACCTGAATATGACATTCTGCTCTCTATTCCTGGAATAGCTGAGACTACTGCAACAAGTATTATTGGTGAACTGGGAGATATTCGCCGTTTTCAGTCTGCCAATCAAATCAATGCTTTTATCGGTATTGACCTGAGACACTATGAATCTGGTAACTTCCTCGTTAAGAACACATTACCAAGCGTGGCAATCCCTACGCTAGAAAGATTCTGTTCAAATGTATTCACAATATCGCTTCAGCCAGTCACACCAATCCTTGCTATATCGCAGACTTTTATGAGAAACGAAAAAGACAATCGCAAACGACTTCTACGAAGCCACACACGATTGCCTCCATACATCGTCTCATTCGGGCAATGTATTACCTCATTACGCATAACAAACTTTACGATTACACTTTAACCCAAAATCAGTAAGATTGTTTATGCAATATTATTGTAACACCTTATCAAAAATTTTCAACATAAGGTGTTAATTTCGTGTACTCTTTTTTACACGAAACTTTAGTCCAAAAGAAAACAATTTCCTTATTTTGACTATTGAACTCAAAATATTTTTCATCAAATACCTTGATAGGCTTGACAAATGGTAGAGAAAGAGCCGCGTCTGCGACTCTTTTTGCTTATAATTTTACCCAACAAATTCGTTGATTTCTTTTTCGATGTTGGCGATTTTTTCTTCTGCCTCAGCAAGTGTTTCACCGACTGTTGCGATGTAGAATTTGATTTTTGGTTCTGTTCCTGAAGGACGAACAGCGAACCAAGAATCATCTGCCAAGGTGTATTTCAAGACATCCGATGGAGGAGTAGTGAGTTTCTCTACATTACCATCTTTGTCAGTTTTCGTTTGAAGTGCAAAGTCTTCAAAGACTGCGATGTCAGTTGCGTTGAATTGGGCTGGTGAATTGTCACGGAATTTAGCCATGATTGCCTTGATTTGCTCTGCACCATCTTTACCAGAAAGTGTAACAGAGATTGTTTTCTCAGCGAAGTAGCCATATTCCTTGAAGATTTCATCGATACCGTCAGCCAAGGTCATGCCACGTGAACGGTAGTAGGCAGCAATTTCAGCCACCATAAGCACAGCCTGGATAGCATCCTTGTCACGCACGAATGGCTTAATCAAGTAGCCAAAGCTTTCTTCGAAACCAAACATGTAAGTATGGTTGTGTTTTTCTTCGAACTCTTGGATTTTCTCAGCGATAAACTTGAAACCAGTCAAGACGTTGAACATGGTAGCGCCGTAGCTTTCAGCAATCTTAGTGACCAACTCAGTTGAAACGATTGACTTAGCTAGGGCAGCATTTGCAGGAAGTGTGCCTGCTTGCTTGTGAGCTTCAAGGATGTACTTAGCAATGATAGCACCGATTTGGTTACCAGAAAGGTTCCAGTATGAACCATCAGCTTGACGAACTTCAACACCAACACGGTCAGCGTCAGGGTCAGTTGCAAGAAGGACATCTGCCCCGACTTCACGGCCCAATTCTTCCGCAAGGGCAAATGCAGCTTGGCTTTCTGGGTTTGGTGAAGCGACAGTTGAGAAGTCAGGGTCGGCAGTTGCTTGTGCTTCCACAACTTGAACAGATTCGAAACCAGCTTGAGCAAGAGCACGACGAGCCAACATTTCACCCGTACCATGAAGTGGTGTGTAGACAATCTTCATGTCCTTACCGTACTCAGCAATCAAGTCAGGATTGATGTTGAGGTCTTTGAGTTCTTCAAGGTATTTAACGTCAGTTTCTTCGCCAAGAACTGTAATCAAGCCATTTTCTTTACTTACTTCAAGGTCAGCCAATTCAACTGCAAATGGATTGTCGATAGCACGGATAAAGTTGGTCAATGCATCAGCATCAGCAGGAGGCATTTGTCCACCATCTTCACCGTAAACCTTGTAGCCGTTGAATTCTTTGGGGTTGTGGCTGGCAGTCACCATGATACCTGCGATGGCATTGTAATGGCGCACAGCGAATGACAATTCAGGAGTTGGACGAAGGCTTTCAAATACATAAGATTTGATACCATGTGCTGCCAATACTTGAGCAGACTCAAAAGCAAATTCTGGAGAGAAGTGACGTGAGTCGTAAGCGATGGCTACACCACGTTTTTTAGCTTCTTCACCTTTTGATTCTACCAATTTTGCCAAACCTTCGGTAGCTTGACGGACTACGAATACGTTGATGCGGTTGGTACCAGCTCCAATGTAACCACGCATACCGGCTGTACCAAACTCAAGGTTTGTATAGAAGGCATCTTCTTTTGTCTTTTCATCCATTGCGACTAATTCTTCACGCAAGTAGTCTGGAAGGTCTGCAAAGTCGAGCCATGTTTGATAGGTTTCTTGATAAGTCATCGCATATCTCCTTAAAAATATTTCTTTTAAACGCTTTCATTATACCATGTTTGAAAAGAAAAATCACGCTTTCACGTGATTTTCTGATATTTATTTTTTAACTTTCTGTAAGACTGGGACAATGGCAAGGGTTAGAATGGTGGCAATCGCCATTTCAGCGATAGAATTGACTGAAACGATTGCTGCAAGGACTGCCTTAATATCTCCTTTGAAAACACCGCCAAATAGAAAGAAAATACCTGACAGGACAAAGATAGTGTTTGTGAGTGTTCCGGTCAAGCCAGCGAGTGCAAGACCCGCCTTATTTTGACACAATTTGTAAATATAATAAGGAGTAATTCCAATCAAAATCCGTGGTACAAGTGCGATGAGCACTGAGTAGAGATTTCCATTCTCAACAAAAGGTGAGAAGACATAGCTCAAAGGTGAAAGAATAATACTATTGCGGATGATACTCATAATCCCCATAAAACCACCCAGTTGAGCACCAATACGAGGTCCATAAATAATACTTGCAATGATAACAGGGATATGGGTAACAGTCGGTTTGACCGGGAGGACAAAGGCTGCGAAGATAGCCTGGCTGATGGTTTCGATGACGACCATAACAGCGATAAAAATAGCTAGGGTTGCGACTTGGTTGGCTTTCTTAGTTTTCATTCAGAATAGAACTCACTTTCTCTAATATAATCTCGATTTCAGCTAGGGCACCTGTCCCAAAATCACCACAGGCCAGCAGGGCTTCGCGTGGTTTAATTTCCTCAAAGCCGTATTCTGTCAAGGTTTTGAGATTTTGCTGTGTGGCAGGATTCAGGTACATATTGGTATTCATAGCAGGGGCAATCAGCTTTTTAGTTCCAAGGGGCAGGGCCAAGGCTGTCGCAGTGACCATATTGTCTGCCAAACCATGTGCCAATTTTGCGATAGTATTAGCAGAAGCAGGCGCCACAATGAAGAGGTCTGTCGCCTTGGCAATATCAATGTGCTTGATGGAACTAGGATTTTCTTCCAACATGACATCTGTATGGACCAGATTTTTTGATAGGGATTGGAAGGTCAAAGGCGTGATAAAGTCCATAGCAGAGCGGCTCATGAGGACGGTTACCTGATGGCCGAGCTTGGTTAATTGACTGGTCAAGTCTGCTGCCTTATACGCAGAGATAGAACCTGTAACAGCAAGGGTAATATTAGCCATTTGTTTCTCCTTTTTCGAGAGTTTCCAAAATCAGCTGGGCAATTTCTGCTTTTGTATGAGCTTTAACTTCCGAAATCTTGTCAACCAGGTAGGCAATGTGTTGATTGCCCTTGATATCTGTCAAGTCATTTGCAAGGATATAATCTGCACCATTGCCTTCAATGCTTTGGCGGGCAACAGCAAATAATTCTTCCTTTGGAACATCGACTAAAAGCTTAAATCCAATCAGTTGGATAGTTGGGTTCCATTGTTTGACATAGGAAATAACCTTGGGTGTTTTTTTGAGGAAAAGGACTTGGTAGTCATCCTTGGAAGAAATCTTGCTTTCAGTGTTTTTCTTATCCAACAAACTAGTAACATCTTCGGTTGCCTGAACCTCATCCAAGCCAGTCATGTAAACAGGGGTATAATCCGATACGGCCATGCTATGGATGAGGGCTTGATGGTTTTTGACCAAGGGTTCTAAAGTTGATTTTAAACTTTCAACATTTGTGATTTCAATAATGGTTAAATTCTTCTGTGGTTCAGGCTTGACAGCCTGCTTGGTAGTGATAAGCGTGACCTCATGTCCAAGTTTCAAAGCCTGTTCAGCAATGATTTTCCCAAGATTGCCGGAAGCATGATTGGTGATGGAACGGACTTGGTCGATGGCTTCACTGGTGCCACCTGATGTAATCAATAGTTTCATGTACATATTTTACTAGAATTTCCAATTTTCGTAAAGTTTCTGCGACCCACTTTTCACAAAGATTTACTAAATCAAAATATTATTTAACTTAATAGTATATTTTAATTTAACAGTTGTTAAATCCGTACATTTTTTACAATATTTACAAACAACATGCGAAAATAAAATTTCTTGTGGTATAATGTTTGTGAAAAATAAGGAATTTAGGAGCTCTCATGAAAACAGATATTGAAATTGCACAAAGTGTGACCTTGAAACCTATTACTGAAATCGTTGAAAAAGTTGGTATCAGCTTTGACGATATTGAACTCTATGGAAAATACAAGGCAAAATTGTCCTTTGAAAAAATCAATGCGGTGCAAGACAATGCGCCAGGGAAATTGATCTTGGTTACAGCCATCAACCCAACACCTGCAGGAGAAGGGAAGTCAACCATTACTATCGGTTTGGCTGATGCTTTGTCAAAAATTGGTAAGAAAACCATGATTGCCCTTCGTGAGCCTTCTTTGGGTCCAGTTATGGGTATCAAGGGTGGAGCTGCTGGTGGTGGTTTTGCCCAAGTCTTGCCAATGGAAGATATTAACCTGCACTTTACAGGTGATATGCACGCCATTACGACTGCCAACAATGCTCTCTCTGCCTTGATTGATAACCATATCCATCAAGGAAATGCGATTGGCCTTGACCAGCGCCGTATCATCTGGAAACGTGTTGTGGACCTCAACGACCGCGCGCTTCGTAAGGTGACGGTTGGCTTGGGTGGGCCGCTCAATGGTATTCCACGTGAAGATGGTTTTGACATTACAGTGGCATCTGAAATCATGGCAATCTTGTGTTTGGCGACGGACATCAACGACTTGAAAGAACGCTTGGCAAATATTGTGATTGGTTATCATTTCGATCGTAGTCCTGTCTATGTGCGTGATTTGGCGGTGGAAGGTGCTCTTACCCTCATTTTGAAAGACGCTATCAAACCAAACCTTGTCCAAACCATCTATGGCACGCCAGCCTTTGTCCATGGTGGACCATTTGCTAACATCGCCCATGGCTGTAACTCAGTGCTCGCTACCACAACAGCTCTGCGATTGGCCGACTATACCGTCACAGAAGCAGGATTTGGTGCTGACCTTGGAGCAGAGAAATTCCTCGATATTAAAGTGCCAAACTTGCCAAAAGCTCCGGATGCAGTGGTCATTGTTGCCACACTTCGTGCACTTAAAATGCATGGTGGTGTCGCTAAGACAGAACTTTCTGCTGAAAATGTAGAAGCTGTCAAAGCTGGTTTTGCCAACCTCAAACGTCACGTTGAAAATATCCAGAAATATGGTATTCCAGCAGTCGTCGCTATCAATGAATTTGTATCTGACACAGCTGATGAAATCGCTACATTGAAAGAACTTTGCGCTGAGATTGGTGTACCTGTTGAATTGGCTAGCGTATGGGCAAACGGTGTAGACGGTGGTGTTGAATTGGCTGAAACAGTTGTTGCTACTATTGAAAATCAAGCAGCCAACTACCAACGACTTTACAAGGCAGACGATAGCTTGGAAGAAAAAGTGACTAAGATTGTTACCCAAATCTACGGTGGTACTGGTGTCGTTTTCGAGAAAAAAGCCCGTAATCAATTGACTGAATTTGCTAAGAATGGTTGGGATAAACTGCCAGTCTGCATGGCCAAGACCCAATACAGCTTCTCAGATGATCAGTTTGCTCTTGGTGCACCCACAGGCTTTGACATTACAGTCCGTGAATTCGTTCCAAAATTGGGAGCAGGTTTCATCGTTGCTCTTACAGGTGATGTCATGACTATGCCAGGTCTTCCAAAAGCCCCTGCAGCCCTCAATATGGATGTGGCAGAAGATGGAACAGCTATTGGTTTGTTCTAATCTGATGAATAGAAAAAATCCGCTCGCTTGGGCGGATTTTTTTCTGTTACTCTGTAAACTGATCAACTGTTCGATAGGCAAGAAGTCCCAGCAAGACACTAGCCATCGGAAGCAGGGTTGTCAAAATTCCTGTATGCAATGGGGAGTTGAAGAAGAAGTGCAGACTGATACTTGCCACAATCCAAAATAGGCCTTGAACTGTTGACATGGCTTTTTGTTTGGTAAAAAGTGCCACCATACCAATAGCAAAGAGCATGGTAAATACCCAGTGGGTCCAGCCAGCCTGTCCTACCCGACCGATAATGGTTTCAAATCCATCCAGTTTACCAATAAACATATCACGAAAAGTGAACATGATATCTTCAACGATTTGGAAACTAAGACCCGCGATAATACCACTGACCATGGCATGTTTGAGAGTCATTTTTCTTGCAATTAGTAAAACTAAGAGAACAACCAGAGCCTTGCCAAATTCTTCCGCAAACGGGGCAGAAACAGCAGCCCCCCAGTCATAACGAAAATCATCACTGACCTTAACAATCTCTAGCAAAAAGTAACCGATAGCAGTGTGTCCACAGTCTGAAAAAGCCACTCCGGCAGTTAGTCCCAAAATCCAACTTAAATGACTGACTTTTTTGGAAATAGCATAGCGGTTTTCCAAATAGCGGATAAAATAGACCAGAGGAATGATATAAAGGGCAGCAACAGAAATAGTCAGTAAAAATAAGGGATACTTGGCTTCCATGCCATTTGGTTGGGCCAACTCTTCAAATATCATTTGACAGCCTTTTACAAAGCCAAAGCTGGCTAAAAGAATGGGGAAATAGGTTTTACAATAGTGTAATATGTTTCGCATTGAAAACTCCTTTGTATTAACAAATTAGTGTATGGATACATTGTAGCAAAAATTATGCCATCTTGTCTAATTTTTATCTGTTTTTTTGCTAAAGTAATTCAAAATTCTACTGCCGTAGCAGAATTGTGCCAAAAATTTTCTTTTTTGATAGACTAGGGTTGAAAACATTAAAAGGAGTATCTTATGGAACAATTTGATTTGTTAGTCATCGGTTTTGGTAAGGCTGGAAAGACCTTAGCAGGGAAGCTGTCAGCAGCTGGGAAGAAGGTTGCCTTGGTTGAGGAAAATCCTGCCATGTTTGGTGGCACCTGTATCAATATCGGCTGTATTCCAACTAAGACCCTCTTGGTAGCAGCGGATAAAAACTGGACCTTTGAGCAGGTCATGGAGCAAAAAGAAACCATCACCACTCGTCTTCGCAACAAGAACGAAGCAGTCTTGAAGGGCAGTGGAGCCCATCTCTATCAAGGTCACGCGCGTTTTGTGGCTGACAAGGTTGTGGAGGTAGTTGCTGGAGAAGAAAGCCTTCAGTTAACTGCTGAAACTGTTATCATTAACACAGGTGCCAAGTCGCGTGTTCTTCCAATTCCTGGCTTGTTGGATACGCCACACGTTTACGACAGTACCGGCATTCAGAATTTGGAGGTTCGTCCTGACAAGTTGGCAATTATCGGTGGTGGTAACATTGGACTGGAATTTGCTGGACTTTACAGCAAACTCGGCAGTCAGGTGACAGTATATGAAGCCAGCTCTGCTATTTTACCAAGAGAAGAGGAAGTGGTTGCCAAGCTAGCCAAGGAGTATATGGAAGAAGCTGGCGTGACCTTCGTATTGGGTGCTAAAATTGAGCAAGTCGTAGCTGCGGGCGAGCAGGTTGCCCTGACGGTTAATGGAGAAACGGCAGTCTTTGATGCTGTCCTCTATGCAACAGGTCGTGTGCCAAACACTGCTGACTTGGGCTTGGAACATACAGCGATTGAGCTTTTGGAAAATGGTGCTGTTAAGGTGGATGACTACTGTGAAACCACTGTTCCAGGTGTCTATGCAGTGGGCGATGTCAATGGTGGTCCACAATTCACTTACACATCCCTAGACGACTTCCGTATCGTTTTTGGCAAGTTGACTGGGACTGGAACTTACAGCTTGAGCCAACGTAAGTCTATTCCAACCAGCGTCTTCATTACGCCTGTACTTTCTCGTGTTGGTCTGACGGAGAAGGAAGCTAAGGAAGCAGGTTACGACTACATTGCCAATGAATTGCCTGTTGCCAATATGCCACGCGCCCATGTCAACAACGACCTCAAAGGTATTTTCAAGGTTATCGTGGATAAGGAAAGTAAGCTTGTTCTGGGGGTGACTCTCTTTGGTCGCAATTCAGAGGAGCTGATTAACTTGATTGCTATGGCGATTGATAATAAAATCCCTTATACCTACTTTAAAACTCAAATCTTCACCCATCCGACTATGGCTGAGAATTTGAATGATGTCTTTAATTTTTAATGGTGTAATGACCGTCCGATAGGGCGGTTTTTTATAGCATAAAAGGAGAATACCTTGATGATGGTTCATCTTGTTATTCTCCTTTTAATTACATTGTACGTTAGACTCCCATATCGACAGTCTCTGGCAGAGTAGCCCCTCCATCAATGACAATTTGGGCTCCTGTTATATAACTACTTTCATCGCTGCCAAGAAAAGCAAATAATTCTCCAACTTCTTTAGGATCTGCTAGTCGTTTCATTGGGACTGCCTTTGCAATTCCCTCGATGATTTGCTCAGGATTTTGAGGGTCAGATTCTAAGGCCATCTGTTCTACCATGGGTGTTCGTGCATAGCCTAATTGTGTGCAGTTTACACGAATATTTTTTTGAGCATATTCAACCGCTAAGCATTTAGTTAAACCTACTGTTGCAGCCTTTGTCATGGCATAAGCTGCTTCTCCAGGATCTGCCACAATATCTCCTGTTACTGAGGAAGCAATTACAATACTACCTCCGTTTCCTTTTAGCATTTCCTTAATGGCGACTTGGCAAGTATTCCAGACACCCTTGATATTTACATCGATATGGAAATCTCTCATTTCTTCTGTAAATTCTTCAAATGGAGCCAATCGACAGACTCCAGCATTGCAACAGGCTATATGTAGAGAACCAAATGCAGCAATCGTTTTATTTACAGCCTCTTGTAATTGTGTTATTTCACGAACATCAGCTATATGTGTAATGATATCTGCATGATACTTTTCTCGCAATTCTTGTGCGGTTGTCTCAACGGCTTCATCTCTATCTATCATACAGATTTGAGCCCCATTTTTTACGTAGACTTCAGCAATTCCTTTACCAAGACCAAATGCAGCACCAGTAATCAGCGCAACTTTTCCAAGTAACTTCATAAGTGTTCCTCCTTGTTAATATATCAAATAAAATGTAACCCTTTTCAAACAAAAAGTCAAATGATTATATAGTAATTTTGAAATGAATTTATTGATATTTATTTTATGTTTCCTCTTTCTTTTACAAAATAGCTTTCATAAAGTATGCCAAACTATTTTCTGGGATAAAATTGTTATCTGCAAGTAATTTTGGTATTTACTGTATAACATGATACAATAAGGTATCAACCATTGGAGGTTTTATATGAGATGGAATAAAAAACTAGCACTTAGTGCTGTCTTAGTCGCAAGTTTGTTTACTTTGTCAGCCTGTCAGTCGATTTCAAATTGGTGGAAGAATACCAAGGAAGAATGGATTGGCTTGGAGATGACGGTACGGACATTTGATGAGAATTCTCAGTTAATAGATGAAATGTCTGGTAAGTCTTTATCGATTTCGCGGAATGAGGAGTTTGACTCCGTGGATGCCGAAGGCTATTCCAATGCGGATTCGTCTGTTTTGAAGGTGACACTTGGTAATTATGAAATTGACCATGTTGGTTCTTCCCTGATTGCTGCTGAAGAGGGCTTGGAGGATTTATTTGCCAAGTATCAATCGACTGTAGATATTGCCAACTATGATCATTCTATTCCCTTGGTCAATCGTATGGTTTCTAGCTTAAAAAATGATTTTACTGGTAAGGCTAAGGTTGTTTTAATTCGTTCGCAAAATGGAACACCATTAGCGACCTATGTTGGTGATAAGGTTTCACTATATGCTTCAGATGCACCAAAGACATCTGAACTCTTGATTGACGGTAAGCGATTGATTATCTACCGTTGTGACTATACGATTTATGACAGAGAATTGTTGGAGAACTAGATGATAAACATTCGGTCAGCTCAGATAGAGGATGCTGCAGATTTGGTGGCTATCTATGCTCCTTACGTTAAAACTACAGCCATTACTTTTGAGACAGAAGTGCCGACTGTGGCAGACTTTGCTAGTCGGATTAAAAAGACCTTGGAGAAATTTCCCTATCTAGTTGCAGAAGAAGAAGGACAAGTTGTGGGATATGCGTATGCATCGACCTACTATGCCCGTGCTGCTTACGATTGGACAGTTGAATTGTCTGTTTATGTCACTAAATTGGCACATGGAAAAGGTATCGGAAGTCTCTTGTATGATGCCTTGGAAGAAGAATTGACGGCGCGTGACTTTAAGAACTTTTTAGCCTGTATTGCTCTTCCTAATCCAGCCTCGCTTGCTCTTCATAAGAAGAGAGGGTATGAACAGGTAGCACATTTCAAAAACGTTGGTTATAAATTTGATACCTGGCATGATATTGTCTGGCTTCAAAAATCTCTTGTAGGTAAGCAAAATGAAGATTGAAGAATTAGAGAAACGTCTCAATGCTGTGGCAGATGCTAGTCAAGCCAAACCGATGAAAGCCTATATGAAAAACAACTTTGAATTCTTGGGTGTACGAACGCCTGACCGCAGACAGATCGCCAAGCAGTTCTTCAAAGATTTCAAGGTTCAGGGAATTGATTGGGATTTTGTAGAGGCTTGCTGGGTCAAACCCTACCGTGAGTTTCAGTATATTGCTATTGATTATCTGGTTACAAAGAAAAAGGACTTGGTTTTAGCTGACCTGCCTCGCTTGAAAAAATTAGCCCAGGCCAAGTCTTGGTGGGATAGTATTGACGGTCTGGATAAATTAGTAGGTAAGATTGTTTTGGACAATCCACAGGCCAAGCAGACCATTTTGGAATGGAGCCTTGATGATGATTTCTGGTTGAGGAGAATTGCCATTGACCACCAACTCTTACAAAAAGAAAAGACTGATACAGAACTTCTTGAGAAGATTTTGGTCAACAATCTCAATCAGACTGAATTTTTCATTAACAAGGCGATTGGCTGGAGTTTGCGAGATTATTCCAAGACCAATCCTGACTGGGTACGGGCTTTTCTAAAAAAGTACAGCTCCCAAATGGCAGGCTTGTCCATGCGTGAAGCTAGTAAGTACATTTAGGAGGAATTTTGTCTAAAGTATATGAATTTGAAGCAGTTATTCATCCAGTTCCAGATAAGGGCGGAGCCTATGTCATATTTCCCTATGATATTCGCGAGGAATTTGGAAAGGGCAGGGTAAAAGTCCATGCGACATTTGATGGTCATCCCTATGATGGTTCCATTGTCAATATGGGAGTAAAAGATGAAGCAGGCAATATCTGTTATATTATCGGAATTCAGAAGGCTATTCGAGCTGCCATAGGTAAACAGGCTGGTGATAGAGTTCAGGTGACTATTCATGAACGCTTGGATTAGTGTGACTTGCAATTTTTTCAGATTATGGTAGAATAGTTACATGCGATGAGCCGAGTAGTGACTTTGTCACATTCGACGCTAGGGAGGTCTTCATTTAATTGAAACGCAGGAGCGGACCTTGAATAGTTGTGTGAACCGGCTATTCTCATTGGAAACAATGCCCTTGCCCACCCTTGAGGTGGGCTTTTTTTACGTTACATACTTTTCATTTGATAAAATTATGGTATAATTATGAAATAACAAATTTTTAGAAAATTTTGAAGAATTGACCTAAAGGAGATTTTTTATGGCTTATGTAGTAGCTGTTGTTGGTGCCACTGGTGCAGTTGGTGCCCAAATGATTAAAATGTTGGAAGAATCAACTCTACCAATCGAGAAAGTACGTTTCTTGGCTTCTGCCCGTTCTGCAGGTAAGACCTTGCAGTTCAAGGGACAGGACATTGTCATTGAAGAAACAACAGAAACAGCTTTTGAAGGTGTGGATATTGCCCTCTTTTCAGCTGGTGGTTCTACGTCTGCTAAGTTCGCTCCTTATGCGGTTAAAGCTGGCGCAGTTGTCGTGGATAATACTTCGTATTTCCGTCAAAATCCAGATGTTCCTTTGGTTGTTCCAGAAGTAAATGCTCATGCCTTGGATGCCCACAATGGTATCATTGCTTGTCCTAACTGTTCGACCATTCAGATGATGGTTGCGCTTGAACCTGTCCGTCAAAAATGGGGCTTGGAACGGATTATCGTTTCGACCTATCAGGCGGTTTCTGGTGCTGGTATGGGAGCTATCTTAGAAACTCAGGCTCAGCTTCGTTCTGTTCTGAATGACGGTGTAGAGCCAAAAGCGGTAGAAGCAAACATTCTTCCTTCAGGTGGCGATAAGAAGCACTACCCAATCGGCTTCAATGCCATTCCACAAATCGACCTCTTCACAGAAAATGACTACACTTACGAAGAGATGAAGATGACAAAAGAAACTAAGAAAATCATGGAAGATGACAGCATTGCCGTTTCTGCAACTTGTGTCCGTATTCCAGTCTTGTCAGCTCACTCTGAGTCTGTTTACATTGAAACAAAAGAAATTGCTCCGATTGAGGAAGTAAAAGCAGCTATTGCAGCCTTTCCAGGTGCAGTTTTGGAAGATGATGTGGCTAACCAAGTCTATCCGCAAGCCATTAATGCTGTTGGGAGCCGTGATACTTTCGTGGGTCGTATCCGTAAGGATTTGGATAAGGAAAATGGTATTCATATGTGGGTTGTTTCTGACAACTTACTCAAGGGTGCAGCTTGGAACTCAGTTCAAATCGCTGAAACTCTCCATGAACGTGGTCTTGTTCGTCCAACCGCAGAATTGAAATTTGAGTTGAAATAAGGACTAGGTTTAGGAGATTGAAAAATGAATGATAATATTGCTAAGAAAATGGAGCAACGCCCAAAGGTACAAATTTTCTTCAGTACCGTTTTGGGTCTTGTAGTTGCCGTCTATGGATTCATTATCAGGCAAGATTTGTTAGTTTGGGAAGAAACAGGTGGAGAAAAACTCCTCCCACGCTTTATTTACTGGATTTATTCTTTAGTGGGTGCTACTGGAGTCGCTCTAGCATTCCTAGCAGTGAGTATGATTTTCTTTGTCAATAGCTATCGTATTTTCAAAAAATTAAAAGCTTAGATGTTAAGGGCTTGGCTTTTGATGATTTGATTGTGGCATTCAGTTGTAGAAAGGTTGAGATATGTCTATTCAAGATTTGCGTGATGTAAAAATTATTACGGCTATGATTACGCCCTTTAAAGAGGACGGAGCTATTAACTATGATGTGTTACCAGAATTGGTTGAGCATTTGTTGGCTCATCATACGGAAGGGATTTTGTTGGCAGGCACAACTGCCGAAAGTCCAACTCTTACACACGCGGAAGAATTGGAATTATTTGCGGCAGTACAAAAGATTGTCAATGGTCGTGTCCCTTTGATTGCAGGTATTGGTACCAATGATACCCGTGACTCCATCGAGTTTGCCAAGGAAGTTGCGGCTTTCGGCGGTTTTGCGGCAGGTCTTGCTATCGTGCCATACTACAACAAACCATCTCAAGAAGGGATGTATCAGCACTTCAAAGCTATTGCTGATGCTTCTGATTTGCCAATCATTATCTACAATATTCCAGGTCGTGTTGTCGTTGAAATGACGCCTGAAACCATGCTGCGTTTGGCAGAGCATCCAAATATTATCGGTGTCAAAGAGTGTACCAGTCTTGCCAATATGGCTTACTTGATCGAAAATAAGCCAGAGGATTTCTTGATTTATACTGGTGAAGACGGTGATGCCTTCCATGCTATGAACTTGGGTGCTGATGGTGTAATCTCCGTTGCATCCCATACCAATGGCGATGAAATGTATGAGATGTTCACTGCTATTGAGCAGCAAGACATCCGAACAGCAGCAGCCATTCAACGCAAGTTCATTCCGAAAGTTAATGCTCTATTCTCCTATCCAAGTCCTGCACCAGTTAAAGCGGTTCTTAACTATATGGGATTTGAAGTTGGACCACTCCGCTTACCATTGGTACCTTGTCCAGAAGAAGACGCAAAACGCATTATCAAGGTTGTCGTTGACGGCGACTACGAAGCAACCAAAGCAACCGTGACAGGAGTTGTAAGACCGGATTATTAAAAATGTCTAACCCGAGCCTAGAAACTCAAATGTAAGGACATCCAGGGCATCAGCTGCCATTTTCGACATTTTATTTAAATTTATTCAAGCACATCATAAAATAGGTGTGCTTTTTGTTTGGATATGTAAACCTTTTCAATAAGAATTTGCCTTGTCAATGCTATAATGGAGGATGAGGGAGGAATCAGGATGAATATTATAATTATTGGTGCTTCATTTGCTGGTTTGACAGCGGCAATGGAATGCCAGAAACGCTATCCACAAGCGACGATTTACTTGATTGATAAGGAAGAAAGTATCGGTTATTTTCCCAATGCGCTCAATTGGAAAGTAAAAGGAGAAATTTCAAGTTGGGAAGAAGCAAGGATTGGCTATTTTGAGAGGCTAGAGCAGTCGGCCGTTCATTTCTTACTTGGATGGGAATGCATTTCCATAGAAGCCGCATCTAAAAAAATAAGGCTAAAAAAAGAAGAAAGCACGCGAGAATTATCCTACGACTATCTCATTTTAGCCATGGGAGCTCAACAAGTTTGGGAACATCAGTCGGTCGACCTGTCGGAAAAGATTTTGACCAGTAAATCCATTGGCCAAGCTCAAAAGAGTTTTGAAAAGCTCGGAGAGGCAGAGAATGTGACGGTAATAGGCGCTGGTCAAATTGGTCTTGAAAGCCTAGAAGCACTCAGTCGTTTGCCTTTAAAGCTTAGATTGATAGAGTCGCAAGAATGGCCCTTGGCCAAGTATTTTGATCAGGAAATGGTCGACTTCATCTGGAATGAATTCGAACGGATAGGCTTGGACTATCATTTTTCGGAAACAGTTAATGAAGTTAACTTGAATGAGTTGGGTCAAGTCCAGTTAAGCAGTTTGCAGGGAACCTACCTGTCTGACTTTGTTCTTTTAGGTACCAATTTTAGACCCCATACAGATTTGGTGGAAGGATTAGTGGACCTGAATACAGATGGTAGTATTCTGGTGGATGACTATCTTGAAACCAGTCAATCTGGAATTTTTGCGGTAGGAGATTTAATTCGGATGCCTGTTACTATGTTTGGGCAGGCCTATCTGCCCATGATTAACCATGCTATGTTGACAGGGCGTCTGGTTGCTGAAAACCTTCTGGCCAAGAAGAAACGCTTAAAGCCTGTTCAACGCATTGTTTCTACCCATGTGTTTGGCTATAATCTGACTAGCGTAGGTCTGACGGAAAGGGAAGCAAACCTGTGGTTGGACACAGACACTATTCGCATCCGACAACCATTCAGCCAGTGGGATGAAAAAGAAATAGACTTCAAAATGGTGGTCAGTCGAGAGGATGGACGTATTCTTGGTGGTCAATTGGTATCTTCCTCTGACCACATGGCACAGATGAATGTTCTTGCTCTTGCCATCTCTAAGGAAATGACGGTGGAAGATTTGCTACAAGAAGCTTGGCTCTGTTTGCCAAGGAGGACAGATTTGCAGCCATTCATTGTGGAGGCAGCCAATCAGTATTTGTGGCAAAATACGGACCAAGAATAGGTGGTGATTGTGTGCATATTCTAGATTTATTGGAAAAACGTGAGCGCGCCATTTACCAGCTCTTTCTTCTCTTGCGCAAGTCCGTTGCACCTATTGGAATAAAGGAAGTTGCTCAGGAGCTCCATCTGTCTAAATCTACCTTGTTACGCTATATAGAAAGTTTCTCTGAAGAGGTTGAGCAGTTTGGACTTTTCTTTCAGATTAAAGAAGAGGAAATTGTCTTACAACGCGAAGCTAATTTATCCAGCCAAGACCTGTTTGCCTATCTCTTTAGAACCAGTATCAAGTACCAGATTTTACTTTATTTTTTTGATAAAAATGAATCCTCCATCCCCATGCTAGCTCAAGATTTATTGCTGAGTGAAGCTACTTTGAACAGACACCTTTCGTCATTAAACCAAGTCCTGAAAGAGTTTCAGGTGACCATACGGAACGGTCGTTTGCGGGGTAGTGAGTTGCAAATTCGCTATTTTTATTATCAATTATTCTGGTTGACCAAGCCATTCAGGGAGCTAGAACAAGATCGGGTCTTTATGGAGCAACTTGGTCACCTGCCGATTTTTGAACGCTTTTATCAATCCCAGTTTAATCCGCGACAGGCCCATCAACTGGCTCTCTGGTTGATGATTGTCCAGAAAAGAATGCGATTGAAGGATTTGGATTTCCAGGCAGTTTATCAGTTAATGGCCCCCTATGAGCAACATAAATTTTACCGTCACCTACGTCAGCTCTTTTTAACCTTACGCCAGCAAGCATCGGCCTCCTTTCAAGAGGGTGATACCATGTCGGTTTTTGCATTCTTGTTTAGTCAAGGGATAGTGGCAGCCCATCAATTAGAACAGGTCTTGGGATTCGGTGGACCCATTATGGAAGCAACTAGTTGGGCCTTTCAACGTGTAAAAATTCTCTTGCAGACAGATTTGACAGTGGAAGAAGGTGAACTATATCATCTCAATCAGGTTTTTAGTCAGCTCTATTTTTTCACTTCCTGCATCGATAGTGGCTTTGATGAGTTGGCTAGCTATGCTCCCTTTATGCAAGAGGCTGCTTCTAGTATCTTGCATCATGTATCTGAGGAGATTTTTGGGCGAAGGAAAGAGCTAGCTACCTGTCATTTGCTATCCTTGACACAATTATTTTCTTATTTTATGCAGGTGGAGCCAACCATGGTAAAAATTGGGTGGGCATCCAGTTATCCGTCTGTCATTAGTTCTCCCATTTTACAAGTCCTTCGTCAGTCCTTAGAACGTAATCGGTCCATTCAAATCGAGCCTGTCCAATCAGACCAATCCTATGATCTGGTTATTTGCCATGATTATCCTTGGCGGCAAGACCCATCTTATCATATCTATGGTTTGCCAACTGCTCAGGAGTTGAAGGATGTAAAGGGCCTTATTCAGACCATTCATCAGAGCAAGTTAGAGCAGTCAAAACGGTTGGTCGAACGCAAGCAATTTCAAATTGAACGTCGATGATAAACTTTCTAGTTTTCTAGGAAGTTTTTCTTTTGTTGCTAAAAGAAGACAACTTTATCAATTTTTTTTGAAATAGTAAAAAAATTGATAAGATTATTCTCGAAAAATAGATTACAATAAAATCACAAGGAAGTCGGAAACGCTTTCAAAAAAAGATAAACCTACAAGGAGGACAGGAAATGTCTGCAGAAAAATACATTATGGCCATCGACCAAGGTACAACAAGCTCACGCGCCATCATCTTTAACAAAAAAGGTGAAAAAGTTGGTAGCTACCAAAAAGAATTCACGCAAATCTTCCCTAAACCAGGTTGGGTAGAACACAATGCCAATGAGATTTGGAATTCTGTTCAGTCTGTTATTGCAGGTTCCTTTATTGAAAGTGGTGTTCGTCCAGACCAGATTGAAGGGATTGGTATCACCAACCAACGTGAAACAACAGTTGTTTGGGACAAGGAAACTGGACTTCCGATTTATAACGCCATTGTTTGGCAATCACGTCAGACAGCCCACATTGCAGAACAGTTAAAACAAGATGGTTATGCTGACCTTTTCCATAAGAAAACAGGCTTGGTCATTGATGCCTACTTCTCAGCAACCAAAGTTCGTTGGATTTTGGACCAAGTTCCTGGAGCTCAAGAACGTGCAGAAAAAGGTGAAATCCTCTTTGGAACTATTGATACTTGGTTGGTTTGGAAATTGACCAATGGTAAGTGCCATGTGACGGACTACTCTAACGCAGCTCGTACTATGCTTTACAATATCAAGGAACTCAAGTGGGATGATGAGATCCTTGAACTCCTCAATATTCCAAAAGCTATGTTGCCAGAAGTTCGTTCCAACTCAGAAGTTTATGGTACCACAGCACCCTTCCATTTCTACGGTGCAGAAGTTCCAATCTCTGGTATGGCAGGTGACCAGCAGGCAGCCCTCTTTGGACAGTTGGCATTTGAACCAGGGATGGTGAAAAATACCTATGGAACAGGTTCCTTCATCGTCATGAATACGGGTGAGGAAATGCAGCTATCTGAGAATAGCCTCTTGACCACTATCGGTTATGGCATCAACGGAAAAGTTTACTATGCACTCGAAGGGTCAATCTTTATCGCAGGATCAGCTGTGCAATGGCTTCGTGACGGTATGCGGATGGTTAAAGAATCACCAGAATCTGAAGAGTTGGCTCGCAAATCAACGAGCAATGATGAGGTCTATGTTGTACCAGCCTTTACAGGTTTGGGAGCTCCTTATTGGAATTCAGATGCGCGTGGTTCAGTCTTTGGCTTGACGCGTGGAACAACCAAGGAAGATTTTGTGAAAGCAACCCTCCAATCCATTGCCTACCAAGTACGCGATGTTATTGACACCATGCAGATTGACTCAGGTATTGACATCTCAGTCTTGAAGGTTGATGGTGGCGCAGCTATGAACAGCCTTCTCATGCAATTCCAGGCTGATATTCTTGGGATTGAGATTGCGCGTGCTAAAAACTTAGAAACAACCGCACTTGGTGCAGCCTTCCTAGCAGGTCTTGCAGTAGGTTTCTGGAAAGATCTGGATGAATTGAAAGAATTGAACGCAGTTGGTCAATCCTTCAAGCCAGCAATGAATGAAGCCCGCAAAGAACAGCTCTATAAAGGCTGGAAAAAAGCAGTTGCTGCAACGCAATTATTTGCACAATTGGATGAAGAGTAAAAAGTTAGAAAGTGTGAAAACATGGAATTTTCAATAGAAACTCGTCGCTTAGCGATTGAAAAAATGCAAGATAGACAGTTGGATCTCTTGATTATTGGTGGTGGTATTACGGGGGCGGGTGTAGCCCTCCAAGCTGCTGCTAGTGGTATGGAAACAGCCTTGATTGAAATGCAGGACTTTGCCGAAGGGACATCAAGTCGTTCAACCAAGTTGGTCCACGGTGGTCTTCGCTACCTCAAACAATTTGACGTCGAAGTAGTATCAGATACAGTGTCAGAACGTGCAGTAGTGCAAAACATTGCCCCGCATATTCCAAAACCAGACCCAATGTTGCTCCCAGTCTATGACGAGCCAGGTTCAACCTTTAGTCTATTCCGTTTGAAAGTGGCTATGGATCTTTATGACCTTTTGGCTGGCGTCAATAATACCGATATGGCCAATAAAGTTCTGACCAAGGAAGAAGTGCTTGAACGCGAACCAAACTTGAAGCAAGAAGGTCTGATTGGTGGCGGTGTCTACCTTGACTTCCGCAACAATGATGCTCGTCTGGTAATTGAAAACATCAAACGAGCAGCCAAAGACGGCGCATTGATTGCCAGCCGTGTTAAAGCTGAGAAATTCATCAAAGATGAGGCTGGAAAAGTTGTCGGAATCGTCGCTCGTGATTTGTTGACAGACAGCACATTTGAAATTCGTGCGCGTTTGGTCATCAATACAACAGGACCTTGGAGTGACGAAGTGCGTAATCTTGGAGGAGAAGGCTCAGGTGTTCTCCAGATGCGTCCAACCAAGGGTGTGCACCTAGTTGTCGATAGCTCTCGCTTGTCTGTTCCACAACCAACCTACTTTGACACTGGTCATGCTGACGGCCGTATGGTCTTTGTCCTTCCTCGTGAAAACAAAACCTATTTTGGTACGACTGATACAGACTATACTGGTGATTTGGCGAATCCAATGGTAACCCAAGAAGATGTTGATTACCTGCTTGATATTGTCAATAATCGCTTCCCAGAAGCAAACTTGACCCTTGATGACATTGAGAGCGGTTGGGCGGGTCTTCGTCCCCTCTTGTCTGGAAATGGTGCTTCTGATTACAACGGTGGAAATAATGGTAAACTTAGTGATGATAGTTTCAATAGCTTGATTGAAACAGTCAAAGCTTATCTAAACAATGAAAAGACCCGTGATGATGTGGAACATGATTTGACCCATCTGGAAGGTAGCGTTTCTGAAAAACACTTGGATCCGTCTGCTGTATCGCGTGGTTCTGCCCTTGACCGTGATGACAATGGTTTGCTGACACTTGCAGGTGGTAAAATCACCGATTTCCGTAAGATGGCTGAAGGTGCAATTGAAAAAGTAGCAGACATCCTCAAAGAAGAACATGGTCGTATCTTTAAACTCATCAATTCTAAGACTTATCCTGTATCTGGTGGCGAATTGAACCCAGCTAATGTAGCAGAAGAAATCGAACACTTGGCTCAATTAGGTGTGAAAAAAGGTTTGGAATACGATGATGCTCTCTATCTAGCTAACTTGTATGGTTCAAATGCGCCAAAAGTATTTGCCTTGAACCATAAAATTGAGGCTGTGTCTGCCCTCAATCAGCGTGATTTGCTTTCTCTTCATTATGCCATGAAAGAAGAAATGACCTTGACTGCGGTAGACTATCTTCTCCGTCGGACCAACTACATGCTCTTTATGCGTGAGCAGTTGGATGCAGTAGCACCAGATGTCTTGAAAGAAATGGCTGCATACTATGCTTGGTCAGAAGAAGAGCTAGCTCAACAGGAACAATTGCTAGCTGATACACTCGTTAAGAATGATTTAGCATATTTGAAACAAGCATAAAACAATTTATCTGATTTACAAGGTGGTAGATTAGAATATCCGAAGGAGGAATTATGAAATTTTTACGTTCAACAATCGGCTATATGATAGCTGGTATGATTGTCATGAGTGTTTGGGGAGCCTTTGCAGAAGCTTATGGCATTATCGGAGGATTCTTCGCAGCATTTATCATCATCGGCCCAATGTGGTACATGAACCACTACCTAGGTCTGATTAAACATGATGCTGATTCAGCTTTCGTTGATATGGGGCTTGGGATTGCTATCTGCGGTATTTTTCGAGATGCATTTTTGAAAGGTTTTGGCACCATTGCAGATTCTCTGCCTACTATTCTTTTGATTATTGTTGGCGCAACTATCGGTGGCTTGGTAGCTGCTAAGATTGAAGAAGATATGGAAAAAGATTAGGAGGAAAATCATGACAATTCAACAAGCAATAGCAACACTTGTAGGTGCCTTTATTTTCCCATTTGTTATTCGACTAACCTGGGGAAAAATGGTTGAACATTTCGGACCAATTGGTGGCTGGTTGGCAGCAGCAATGGTTGTTGGTACAGTTTGGTGCCTCAATCACGGTGTTGGTTTAATGTCTCAATCTGGTGATGCATGGGTCGATATGGGATTGGCTGCAGGGGTAGGTGTCTTCGTAGCTTCAGCAGCCAGAGGTGGTAAAGTTGGTAAAGCAACCAATAACATCCTAGCGGCACTTGTAGGTGGTATCCTAGGTGGTCTCATACTATCATTCTTTTTATAATAGAAACAAACAGCTAGAATATTTTTCTAGTTGTTTTTTTTAAAAAAATTGTTTTAAGGAAAGTGCCTTATAATAAAATCATCTTTTTCATATAATCTCCTAGAAGCACTTGAAGTCATTCAGGTGTTTTCTTTGTGCATTTTTCTTGATTTTATAACTAATTAGTGATAAAATGCATTCATATTAAATATCGAGGTAAAGCTATGAACAATATTGGAATTCATCACATTTCAAGTTTGGTAGGAAACATACACCAAGCCTATCATTTTTATCATCATATTCTTGGTTTGAAATTGACCTTGAAAACTGTCAATCAAGAAGATTCAAGCATGTATCATCTTTTTTTTGGTGATGATGAAGGTCGTTTTGGAACGGAATATACCATTTTTGATATGCCTAACCATCCCAATCATCGAAACGGAACCAATCGTTTGGAAAGAACTGTTTTTTTGGTAAAAAATTTTGAGGCATTAGAATTTTGGCAGAAAAGACTGACAGAGTTTGAAGTGGAAAATGAAGGAATTCAGGCTTTTGGAAATGGGCATATTCTGAATTTCCAAGATGAAGATGGGCAGTTGCTTGGCTTGACCTATCATGACGCTATCGGAGAAATGTTTCCGTATGAAACAGATGAAATTCCGTCAGAATACGCTATTCTTGGCATCGCCAGTCTTCATATGCGGATTCGTGAAGAAAAGGAGTTGTTATCTTTGCTGACAGAGACTTTTGGTTTTGTCGAGGAAAGTCGATTTGTTTTTGAAGATAAGTTAGTGATTTCTCTGCTCTTTGATAACAACTTCCAACATCGACTTTATCTAATTCTTGACCAAGAGTCGCCAATCAGCGTGATGGGAGTCGGGGCCATTCATCATATCGCATTTGGTGTCTTAGATGAGTCCGACTTGGAAGACCTGATTAGTCGCTTAAATCTCATCAATCGTCCACATTCTGGGATTATCAATCGAGATTTCATGCATTCCTTGTACTTTCGAGCGCCCAATTATCTCATGTTTGAGGTTGCGACCATGGCTGGCGAAAGAGAGGCTGCCATGCCAAGACAAGATAAGCTGCTAGATAAAGTTGAACTGTTCTTGCCAAGTTTCTTTGAAGAGGACAGACAGGATATCGAAAAAAATCTCTCCCAACGTTATTAGGAGAAATGAAGTATGGATTATCGCTTTATCAAAGGGACCAGTCCTCGTCTTTTGGTATTTTTCCACGGAACAGGTGGCAACAAGGACTCCATGCTCTTTCTTCGCCAACAGCTGGCTCCAAAAGCTTCTGTCCTTTCCTTAGATGGAAGTTGGGGTCAAGGCAGGGAAAGGCGGTTCTTTGCACCTCTCATTGACGGTCAGCTGGATCTTGTCGATTTTGAAAGGCGCTTGTCGGCTTTTCTGGATTTTTGGCAGGACTTGGATATCCGAGATTATCGTCAGATTACTTTCGTAGGTTTTTCAAACGGAGCTAATTTTATCATGGGCTTGTTGACCAAGCAGGCAGATTTGGCAGATGTTTACCTATTACTGCACCCATCGGCTTTAGAATATGCATTTCCTATGGAAAATAGCAGAGCAGAGATCTTGTTTACAGTGGGGAAAAATGACCAACTCGTCGACCAAGTCGCTCTTGAAAATCTTGTAGATGACTGGCAAATGTCAGCCTTTCCCAAAGCCAACCTAGTTCGTTTTGATAAGGGACATTTTTTAAGTCAGGATGGATTGACCTATATCAAAAATTGGTATCAAGAAAGAATAGACAAAAAGGCCTGAACCAATATGTTCAAGCCTTTTATTTGTCTTAGATTAGTGATTCTAATTTATCCACCAATGAGCCGACATAGGCAATGGTTTCTTTAAGTGGTTGATCAGTCGAAACGTCAACGCCTGCGTGTTTAGCAAGGTCTTGGGCAGAAAGACTTGCACCAAGTGACAGGGTTTCTAACCATTTTCCAACAACTTCTTCAGGATTTTCTTCCAATTGCTTAGCCATAGCCGTACCGATGGTCAAACCAGCTGAGTAGGTATATGGATACAAACCAATGTAGTAGTGCGGTTGACGCATCCAGATAAGACCTGCATCGTCACCGATTTCAAAGTCTTCACCCCAGAATTCCTTGATGACATCCAACTTGATTTGGCAGAGAATATCACCATTGAGGTATTCTTCATTGTCCAAACGAGTATAGACTTCACGCTGGAAGGCTGCTTCAAGCAAGTGAGTAACCATGTTGTGGAAATAAGTACGGCTGATCAACTCGCTAATCAAGTAAGCCTGGAAGCCAGGATCTTGGTTGTTTTTCAAAAGGGTGTTACATGTCAAGACCTCATTAGCAGTAGAAGGTGCCTCGATGAAGTAAAGGGATGGTTCATAGCTGAGGACACTTTGTTTTTTCGCCCATTGGAAATGTCCAGCGTGGCCCAATTCATGTGCCAATACCAAGACTTCATTCATCAAACCTGTCCATGAAAGTAGGATATAGGATGGTCCATCGTAAAGAGTAGCACAGAAACCACCTGTTGCCTTGCCTTCGTTTTGAGCAAAGTCAATCCAACGCTCATCGAAAGATTGCTCGATCATTTTCACATAATCTTCTCCAAGAATGCCCAAGCAGTCAATCAAGAATTGCTTAGATTCTTCAGGTGTGATGCGTTGGTTGTATTCAGATGGCAGACTGATTTTCAAGTCAGCGTGTGTGATCTTGTCCAAGCCATGAGCCTTGGCAACCAATTTCACAAAGCGACGCATGTGAGGAGCCAATTCCTTCATGATAACATCAATCTGACGATCAAATAGGTCGCGGGATACGTTTTGACGATGCAAGAGGAAGTCAATGGTATTGTCAAATCCACGCAAGCGAGCTTCGATTTGCTCATTCTTGATGTGGGATAAATAAGTTGCTGCGGTTGTATTCTTGTATTTTTTCAAGGTTGAATAGAAACCAGCAGCGGAATTGCGACGGATTTCGGTATCATGGCTGAGTTCATAATCATTTTCAAAGAGAACATAGCTATTACCAAGTGTTTCACCATTTGCCTCAAAGTTGTCAAAGGTCATATCTTCAAACTTGGTCACACCGTAGTTGTTATAGGGCTGACCAAATGTTGGTGCAAAATTTGATAAAAGTTCTTCTTGAAGTGGGTGCAGTTGATGCGGCTTGTCACGGAGAATAGCATCGAAGAATGCTGCCCATTGTGGTTGTTCCTCTTTTAATTCAAGTAGAAAGGCTTCATCTAACTGACCAAGTTCAGAATAGAGGAAATCTCGTTTTGGAAGAGTCTTGGCTGCAACCAAGTCATATTCGTTGGCAAGGCTAGCAAGTTCGGTATTCATCTTATCGACTTCAAGTGGCAAAAAAGCATAGTGAGAAAGTCGGCTATCGAGAATAACGATTTTCTCATATTCTTTGAGAGCAGCTACTATGGTTTCCTTGTCTGTTAGTTTTCCTTTGTAGTTTGTTTCGAAGGCAGTGACTTGATTAGCATAAGCAACCAAATTTTCTTTGTAATTTTCAGGTGTTGGGAATAGCAAATCAGTATTCCAAGTTAATTGCACATCAATTTCTTGACGCTTTGGCATTGCAGAAGTCATATATTTCTCCTTTTTTTATTGATAGCTACATTATAACATAAGAAATGGTTTGAGGAAAAAAATGTTAGACCAATTTATGAAAAGAAAACTTGACAAAATGCTTAAAAACGTAGATAATTATAGTATGAAAGGGTTTACTGAAAACCGGAAAGGAGTTAGATATGCAGGTTATTAAACGAAGTGGTGAAATTGTTGAATTTGATCCAGAAAAAATTTACCAAGCCATTATTAAGGCAGCTCAAACTGTATATGTAATCGACGATACATGGCGGAAAAACCTAGCTCAAGTGACGAAGAAAGTCGTGCTTGATTTGGAAGAAGCTCATACAGAACGTCCAACCATCAGCATGGTTCAGTCACAAGTTGAGCATCGTTTATTGGATGCCGGTTATATTACCATAGCTGAACATTATATTTCTTATCGTTTGCAACGTGATTTGGAACGTAATGGATATGCTGACAAGATTGTCGTTCATTTGCGCTTTGAGCAAATTCGATAAAGAAAAGATATGGAGAGTGGCGAAGTTAACTTTCTTCACTGATCTTTTTGTTATAGTCAAAAGCTATAACAATATATATTTAAAAAGTATTTGTAAACAACCAACCATTAGCGTATAATCAAATTAGTTAATCCCAATCTAACTAGTTGAATCCCGTAGTTCGTGCCTATGGGATTTTTTATGTTGACAACCTGTCTTTGGCAATGATTTAAAAAATAATGGCTACAATGTAGACTATGTTTAGGCTGCTTTTAAGGCTTAGCAACAGGTTTAAAGAAAAAAATGTGATTTTCTGAGCAAAAATTTTGAAATCGGTAACAAATGTGTAGTATAATAGATGATGTAAAAAAATATTTATTTTGAAAGTGAGATTTTACTTATGTCTAAAATCGTTGTTGTCGGTGCTAACCACGCAGGTACTGCCGCAATCAAAACTATGTTGACAAACTACGGTCAAGAAAACGAAATCGTTGTATTTGACCAAAACTCAAACATCTCATTCTTGGGTTGTGGTATGGCTTTGTGGATTGGTGAGCAAATTGCTGGTCCAGAAGGACTTTTCTACTCAGATAAAGAGCAGTTGGAAAGCATGGGCGCTAAAGTCTACATGGAGTCACCTGTTACAGCTATCGACTATGAAGCAAAAACAGTTACTGCACTTGTAAACGGTCAAGAGCACGTTGAAGCTTACGACAAACTTCTTTTTGCTACAGGTTCACAACCAATCTTGCCACCAATTAAAGGTGCTGCAATCAAAGAAGGTTCTCTTGAATTTGAAGCAACTCTTGAAAACTTGCAATTCGTTAAATTGTACCAAAACTCAGCAGATGTTATTGAAAAATTGAAAAATAAAGACATCAACCGCGTAGCAGTTGTAGGTGCTGGTTACATCGGTGTTGAGCTTGCGGAAGCATTCCAACGTAAAGGTAAAGAAGTTATCCTTATCGACGTTGTGGATACATGTTTGGCTGGTTACTATGACCGCGACTTGTCAGACCTTATGGCTAAAAACATGGAAGACAATGGTATCAAACTTGCCTTCGGTGAAACTGTTCAAGAAGTTGCTGGTAACGGCAAAGTTGAGAAAATCATTACTGACAAGAACGAATACGATGTTGACATGGTTATCTTGGCTGTTGGCTTCCGTCCAAACACTGCATTTGCAGGTGAAGGAATCGAGCGTTTCCGTAACGGTGCCTTCCTTGTAAACAAACGCCAAGAAACTTCAATTCCAGGCGTATACGCTATCGGTGACTGTGCAACTATCTACGACAACGCTACTGGCGACACAAGCTACATCGCTTTGGCTTCAAACGCAGTACGTACTGGTATCGTAGCAGCTCACAACATCTGTGGTACTGACCTTGAAGGTATCGGTGTACAAGGTTCTAACGGTATCTCTATCTATGGTCTTAACCTTGTATCAACAGGTTTGACACTTGAAAAAGCAACTCGTCTTGGATTGAACGCTGCTGTTACTGAAGTAACTGACAACCAAAAACCAGAATTCATGGAACATGGTAACTTCCCAGTAACTATCAAGATCGTTTACGATAAAGATTCACGTCGTATCCTTGGTGCTCAAATGGCAGCTCGTGAAGATATCTCATTGGGTATCCACCTCTTCTCATTGGCAATCCAAGAAGGCGTAACAATCGAAAAATTGGCATTGACAGACTTGTTCTTCTTGCCACACTTCAACAAACCATACAACTACATCACAGTGGCTGCATTGGGTGCTGAATAATCAATTGAATACAAAAGCTCAGAGTTGACTCTGGGCTTTTTTGCTTGCCATCGATCACATTGCCACTGCCTATCGAGAGATTTTTTGGTATAATGGAGAGAATGATTTTTTAGAGAAAGTATGAGACAATGAACCCATTATTAAACGGAATGAATGACAGACAGGCGGAAGCGGTGCAGACAACTGAAGGACCGCTTTTGATTATGGCAGGTGCTGGTTCGGGTAAGACGCGAGTTCTTACCCATCGAATCGCTTACTTGATTGATGAAAAGATGGTCAATCCTTGGAATATCTTGGCCATTACCTTTACCAACAAGGCTGCGCGTGAGATGAAGGAGCGGGCTTATGCTCTCAATCCTGCAACTCAGGATTGTTTAATTGCGACCTTCCACTCCATGTGTGTCCGTATTTTACGCCGTGATGCCGACCACATCGGCTACAATCGCAATTTTACGATTGTAGATCCAGGTGAGCAGCGTACACTAATGAAACGGATTTTGAAAAATCTCAATCTAGATCCGAAAAAGTGGAGTGAACGTTCTATCCTGAGCACCATTTCCAATGCCAAGAACGACTTGATTGATGACAAGGCATTTGAAGCCCAGGCAGGCGACCTATACACGCAGATTGTCGCTAAATGCTACACAGCTTATCAAAAGGAACTAAGACAGTCAGAGGCCGTTGACTTTGATGATTTGATCATGTTGACGCTCCGCCTTTTTGATCAAAATCCAGAGGTCCTGACCTATTACCAGCAGAAATTCCAGTACATCCATGTCGATGAGTATCAGGATACCAACCATGCCCAGTACCAGTTGGTCAAGCTCTTGGCATCGCGTTTCAAGAATATCTGTGTGGTCGGTGATGCGGACCAGTCTATCTACGGCTGGCGTGGAGCGGATATGCAAAATATCCTAGACTTTGAAAAGGACTATCCAGAAAGCAAGGTCGTTCTTTTGGAGGAAAACTATCGTTCGACCAAGAACGTCTTGCAGGCGGCTAATGAGGTCATCGAAAACAACCGCAACCGTCGTCCTAAGAAACTCTGGACCCAGAATGCCCAAGGTGATTTGATTACCTACTATCGTGCCAGAGATGAGAATGACGAGGCGATTTTTGTTGTAGGACAGATTGATCAGTTGCATCGAGAAGGTAAGGCCTATAAGGATTTTGCAGTTCTTTACCGTACAAATGCCCAGTCCCGTACTATTGAAGAAGCTTTGCTTAAGTCCAACATTCCCTACACCATGGTGGGTGGCACCAAGTTCTACAGCCGTAAGGAAATTCGAGATGTGATTTCTTATTTGAATATCATTGCTAACCCATCGGATAATATCTCCTATGAACGCATTGTCAATGAGCCAAAGCGTGGTGTGGGACCTGGCACAGTCGATAAGATCCGCGATTTTGCCAACACACATGGCATGTCTTTATTGGAAGCTTCGCAGGATATTATGTTGTCACCAGTCAAGGGCAAGACAGCGCAGGCAGTATTCGACCTAGCCAACCTTCTCTATAAGCTCCGCAATCAACTGGATGACTTGACCGTGACCCAAGTAGTCGAGGCTGTCTTGCGGCAAACAGGCTACATTGATGCCCTTGCAGCACAAAATACGCTGGAAGCCAATGCCCGTATTGAGAATATTCAGGAATTTCTATCTGTTACCAAAAACTTCGATGAGAAGGATATTGAGGAAGAAGAGACAGGTCTGGATCGCTTGACTCGTTTCCTACTTGATTTGGCACTGATTGCGGATACAGACGACGGTGATACCGAATCTTCAGAAGTGACCCTCATGACTCTCCATGCGGCCAAGGGTCTGGAATTTCCTGTTGTCTTCCTAATTGGTATGGAGGAAAATGTCTTCCCACTCAGCCGTGCAGCAGAAGAAGAGGATGAGTTGGAAGAAGAACGCCGTTTGGCTTATGTTGGTATTACACGTGCAGAGCAGACCCTCTATCTGACCAATGCCAACTCCCGCCTGCTCTTTGGTCGAAGTAACTACAATCAGCCAAGCCGTTTTATTCGCGAAATTTCTAGCGACTTATTGGATTATCAAGGTCTTGCTCGTCCAGCCAATACTAGCTTTAAGGCCTCTTATGTCAATGGCAGAGCGACACAGTTTGGACAAGGCATGAGCTTACAACAAGCCATGCAAAGCCGAAAAGCAACTGTCCAACCATCTGCCAAGCTCGGAGGCAGTATGCCTTTCGCATCAAGCAACAAATCGTCAGGTTCAGGCACCAACTGGTCAGTTGGTGACATCGCTGTCCATAAGAAATGGGGCCGTGGAACTGTTCTTGAAGTATCAGGTTCAGGCAGCAATCAAGAACTCAAAATCAATTTCCCAGAAATGGGACTTAAGAAGGTCTTGGCAAGTTTAGCGCCGATTGAGAAAGGTGAATAGTGATGAATATTAGAGTTCATTTTTTTCAAAATGACATATTAGATGCCATCAAGGGGGGAGTATATCAAATATCGCTTCAGAAAGATAATGGTGAACGACGAGTCTTGTATATTGGTGAATCATTTTCTATGCTGATAAGATGTGCCCAGCATTTATACCAATTAAGAAAAAATCCGTTATATTTCGGTATGAATGATGAGATACTAGGTAGTCAAAATCTTATCTTAGCTTTTGAAGTTTTGCATGAAGAAGTTAAGATGGGTATTAGAAGAAATAAGGAAAAAGAATATATAGAAAACATTGCACCTCTGTTACAGAGTGGGATAAGTGATCGTATGTTATCCATTCCCAAGAAAAAAGAAGCGATGGCTAATTTTCTTGAAAAATAGTACTTATTTAGTTTTAATTCTACAAAATGAGGTAATAAATGGAAAAATTTTGTCAATCTTGTGCTATGCCCTTAAATTTGCATGGTCAAGATGTTCGTGGATCAGAGAAAGACGGCAGCCACTCTAATTTGTTTTGCTCGTACTGCTATGCCAATGGTGAATTTTTAGAACCAGATATAACATTTGAACAAATGCTTAAAAAAGGTAAACAAGCTATTTCAAACGGTCAAGGAAATGCATTTATAAAATTTCTCATGAAAGCAAGCTATCCAATGATGTTGAAGAAAACCCAACGCTGGAGAGCTTAAGCACGGAAAAGGCAGAAACACTAGTAAAAGAGAGGGTATAAAGTTGTCATATAAATATTTATTATTCGATCTTGATCACACACTTTTGGATTTTAACCAAGGAGAAGAAGTGGCCCTCACTCAATTTTTGGAGTTCATGGATGTGGAGGATATAGAGGCCTTTAAAGCCATCTATCGTCCGCTCAACCAAGGTATGTGGAAGGAACTTGAAAAAGGTCTAATTACCAAGAAAGAATTGATCAACACGCGCTTTTCCAAAACCTTTGCACATTTTGGGAGGGAAGTGGATGGTCGTGAAATGGCCCACCGCTATCAAGAATTTATTGGTCAGCAAGGTCAGATATTTGAAGGTGCAGACCTATTACTTAAAGAACTGGTTGACCGTGGTTACCAGCTCTATGCGGCGACCAACGGCGTGACCTATATTCAGGAAAATCGTCTCCTCAACTCCCCTATTCAGACCTATTTCAAGCAGGTCTTTATCTCAGAACAGATGGGGACACAGAAGCCTGCGGCTGATTTTTATGAAAAAATAGCAGAGCAAATTGGCTGTTCAGATATGTCCAAATTTCTCATGATTGGTGACAGCTTGACGGCTGATATCCAAGGCGCAAATAATGCGGGCATGGATTCGGTCTGGTATAATCCAACAAAATCTGCCTTGACTGGTTCAGCCCAGCCGACTTATATCATTTCCAATTACCAGGAATTATTTGGGATTTTGACATAATAGCTGCCCCTTCTATATGGAGTTGCTAATTGGAAAGGTAGGAATTGGAGCTGGTTCTGTCCAATCTTTTAATTCACTTTATGTTAGAATAAAGGTATACGACGAATAGACGAAAGGATGGAGAGAAATGTATAAGAAACTAGGCTTATTACTTCCGATGGTGCTTTTATTAGTAGCCTGTGGTCAGAAGTCAACGGATGCCAGTCCATCAAGTAGCAGTAGTTCAGCATCAAGCCAGTCTACCACTAGTAGTTCGCCGGTGCAAGCTAGCTCTAGTCAAGAAACTCAGGAAAGTTCTACCAGTTCAACAGAAACCAGTTCGACGACTGGTGAGGAAGCCACAAGCAGTCAGACTGAGCTAGCAACAACCGCTACTTATAACGGGTCTTACTATAGCGTTCAAGGAAAATATGGGGAAGTCATTATCGCTAATAAGAAGCACCCTCTTGCAGCTAGTTATGCTCCTGGTGAAGATCCTCAAGCCTTGGCGGCTTTCCAGCAGTTGATTGCTGATATGCAGGCATACGGTTTTGCCATTTCCAACAACTATAGTGGTTTCCGCTCCTATGAAACCCAGGCTGGCCTCTATCAATCCTATGTCAATCAAGATGGTCAAGCAGCAGCGGATACCTATTCAGCGCGTGCGGGTTACAGTGAACATCAAACTGGTCTCGCCTTTGATTTGCTCGATAGTTCGGGGAATTTATTAGAAGAACCAGCCGCATCCCAGTGGTTGGCTGATAACGCCCATCATTATGGATTTATCGTACGTTATTTGCCTGGAAAAGAAAGCTCGACAGGTTACATGGCGGAAACCTGGCATGTTCGTTATATTGGACAGGAAGCGACAGATATCTATAATTCTGGGTTAACACTAGAAGAATACTTCGGTGTACCTGGTGGCGGGTATGAATAAAGTATAAGTTGAGTTGATGACAACTCAACTTTTTTAAACAAAAAATTTGTCCGTATGACTAACTAGTGATATAATGGAGTATCAAAAATTTGGAGGTATCCCATGCTTAAAGCAATGGAAGTTTACTTGGTAACTAACGGTAACGGTCAAGAAGCTATTGAATTCTACAAAAATGCACTTGGTGCAGAGGTAGAGCAAGTCAATCTGTATAAAGATTTTGTGCCAAACTGCCCGCCAGAATTGGAAAACTTTGTCATGAATGCCCAATTCCGTTTAAACGGACAACGGTTCATGCTTTCTGACAATAACCCAGAAATGCCATACTCAGTTGGTGACAACATTACAGTTGCCTTGATTACGGATGATGCAGAAACTGCCCAAGACTTGTTCACAAAACTATCTGAAGGTGCCATGAAGATTACGATGGACTTGCAGGCTGTGCCATGGTCACCTGCTTATGGTTCCTTGCAAGACAAATTTGGTATCCATTGGCAAGTGAATGCAGAAGTTGCTGGCTATGGTCAGGAATACTACGCTGAACAAGACTAACAGCATTCAAAAACCAGATTTCACATTCGAAATCTGGTTTATTTTTATAGTTTTTTCCAGTAGGCCTTATAAATAAAGAGCTGGAGGCAGCCTGAAAAGACGATGAGTAAGCCAGTAAGTCCAAAACTGACTGGAAGTCCACCAAACATAGAGGCGATCATTGAACTAATAATGATTAAAATAGTTCCAAGGAACATGGTTAATAGGATGGACCCGGCAATCAGCCATTGACCCGCTCCGCGACCGAAAAGCTGGTTGGAATTCTGCCAGTTGAGCATGAGTAGGCGTTGGTCCCTCCAGTAATAAATTTGTCCAGTTAGTAGGGCAGAAACAAGTATACCTAGACCAAAGAAGAGGGCTAAGATCATGTTTACTTTCATGACAAATAGGGCTAACATGAGATAGAGCAAAGTCGGAACCAGGAATTGAACCGCAGCAATCACCCAAAACTTTTGAATAATAAACTGTTTGAAGTTAATGGGCAAAGTTCGGATAAAGTGGTAATTTTCCTTTTCCAAGGACATGGCTGTTCCGATAAAGGTCGTTGACCCTGCAAACATACTACCTAGCAAGAAGCCAGCCAATAAAGCAATCCCGAAATATTCCCATGAAAGAACACCAAGTCTATCACCTTCAGTAATTTTTGAAATTGATGGGAGCAGGGCAACTCCTAGCACCAAGGACTGTAAGAAGGTCTGTACCATCAGGTTGCTGTCGTTGAGGGTAGATAAATGGTGTTTGATAAGGGCCTGATTTAAATTCTGAGGTAATTTCCTTGGTTTGCCGACCTTACGTTTTGATGAAGCAGTATCAATTGCCAAAACCTGTTGGAAATAATTCGGAATAACAGTTTTAATGGCAAAGTGGACCAATCCCAACATGAACAAAATAGGAAGGATGAGATTGACAACTGTAGCCATCGAAAATGGTTGGCTGATGATGTAGTGGAAACCTACAAAAAGTGGTACTTCTGGAAATTGTACAAATCCATCTGTCTGGAATGAAGCGGTTTGCTGGGATTGGAGAAACATAAGCGCTCCCATTGAAACCAGAGATGAGCCTGTCAGAAGAATAGTAGAAATGGTTTTCTTATGTGGGCTCTTGGTCAAGATTTCTCCGATAAAGTGCATAAAAATCATATTGAGAAGATTGACTAGGAACCATAGGAGAATAAAACTTGGCAAGGCAAAAAGTGCAAAGGCTGGTCCCCCTATCTGCCAATAGGTGATGATAAGAAGAGAAAGGCAAGGGATGAGGAAGGGCAAGACCATACCTTGAGCCGATAAGAATTTGGCGATAAAAACCTCGCTTGCTTTTAAGGGAAGAGGTAGATAGAGTTTGGTGTCCTTGCTGTCGTAGAAGACAGAAAATAAGCCTGTGAAACCATAGACGGTTGCCAGTATAGCAAATAGGGCTAGTTGTAGGGAGAAGAAACCTGTGGACCGTTTGTAGTCAATCCCCAGAAAGAAGACGGAGTAGAGAATAGCCATCATCAGAATGAGGAAGCCTTGCTGGATAAGGATGCTCCGATAGGCTGAAAAACGTCCATCTTTATTCTTATTTTGTTTTTTCTTGACGGAAGCTAGCAGTTGCGGGTTGGAGTAGAGGATATTGATTTTGACCAATTCCCAAATTAGAGATTTGTTCATCCGACCTCACCTGCCTCTCTTTGTTGGCGACCGGCTAATTCGAGGTAGATGGTCTCCAAGTCCTTGTCAGGATATTGGGATTTTAATTCTTCCAGACTACCTACGAAGATAAGTCGTCCCTTTCTCAGAATGCCAATACGGTCACAGAGTTGTTCTGCAACAGACAAGACATGGGTCGAAAAGAGAACGGTATTACCACCTTTGGCATGGTCCTTCATCATCTGCTTGAGGTCAAATGAGGCCTGGGGATCCAGTCCAGTCAAGGGTTCATCCAAAATCCAAATATCTGGGCTAGGAATGAGCGCGCCGATGATAATGGTTTTCTGTCGCATACCGTGGGAGAAACTATCAATGGGTTCGTGCTGACGGGCGCTCATATCAAAGAGAGTTGCTAGTTTGTTAATACGCTGGTTTACAGTTTCCATATCAACCCCGTAAACCTTGCCGAGAAAATGCCAATACTCAAAAGCTGTCAAGTGAAGGAAAATATCAGGTGAATCGGGTACATAGGCAATCCGTTTTTTGACCTCATCTCGATTTTCTTCCAGATTAAGTCCGTCGACGGAGATGGTTCCATGACTGGCTTGGATAATGGAAGTGAGCAGGCTGATGGTCGTTGTCTTACCAGCACCGTTATGCCCAATCAAGCCGAAAATTTCACCACTTTTGATGGTCAAATCCAAATCATCGAGGGCTAAGGTGTCGCCATAGGCTTTACTAACGTGGTTAAATTGAATCATAAGAACCTCCTAGATAAATATAATAAATTACAATTATTATACTGCTATCTTAGTACAAATGCAATTGTTTTTTAGAAAAAAGTTAAGAAACTCACAAATCCTATCTGCAAGAAAAATTTGCTATAATAGACCTATGATCAATCGAAATACTGAAAACCAATTTAAACTTGTGTCAAAATATTCACCTTCAGGTGACCAGCCCCAAGCCATTGAAACCTTGGTGGATAATATTGAGGGGGGCGAAAAAGCCCAGATTCTCATGGGGGCGACTGGTACTGGTAAAATAGAATAGTGAAAGGAATGGGTATGATTGTTCGTTATAGCAGATGGAAATCTTTGTTGGCCTTGGGTCTGAGTTTGTTTTTTGGCTTGCCATTGTCTTATCTAACGGTTGATTTATTTATCAGTTTATGGGGAGAAGATGTAGCGATAGTGATCCTCGGTGGGATTTTATTTTTACTGATCTTTGGCATTCCAACCTTGGCTTCACATCTGGTTATTATCGTTTCTATACAGCGCCTCTTTTTTGGATTAAAAGCATTTGAACTGACAGAGAAGCACTTTGTTCTCTATCGGGGAATATTTCGAAGAAAAGCTGTGTCCATTCCTATAAACGAAATTGAGTTTATCTGCCTAGAAGAACAGACACTAGGAGCAGGCTTGAGCCGTCTTTTTGGAAATGTTTCTGAAAAAACCGTAGAATCTGTAGGGAAGACAATCGCATTTGCGACTGGGGCTAAAACGAGTGCAAGGGCCAGTTTGTCGGACACCTACACGCACTTATTGATATTATTTCATGACAGTGAGCGAGCTGTCTTTTATGCTAAACAATATGGAATTAAGATAAAGAATTTATTGAAATACACGGCGGAAACTTCGATTCTTGATATTGAACCCGGCCCAATTGAGCATTTTTCCGAAGAGAAGTTGCAAGATTTACTAGAAGAAAGAAAATTGAACAAATGATCAACCGAAATACTGAAAACCAATTTAAACTAGTGTCAAAATATGCACCGTCTGGTGACCAGCCCCAAGCCATCGAAACCTTGGTCGATAACATCGAGGGTGGAGAAAAAGCCCAGATTCTCATGGGGGCGACTGGTACGGGTAAGACCTACACCATGAGTCAGGTCATTGCCCGTGTCAATAAGCCCACTCTGGTTATCGCCCACAACAAGACCTTGGCTGGTCAGCTTTATAGTGAGTTCAAGGAGTTCTTCCCAGAAAATGCGGTCGAATACTTCGTATCTTACTATGATTACTACCAGCCAGAAGCTTATGTACCGTCTAGCGACACCTATATTGAGAAGGACAGTTCGGTCAATGATGAGATTGACAAACTCCGTCACTCAGCGACCTCAGCTCTTCTCGAACGCAACGATGTCATCGTCGTTGCCTCCGTTTCCTGTATCTACGGTTTGGGATCGCCCAAGGAATATTCTGACAGCGTGGTCAGCCTGCGACCAGGTCAGGAGATTTCCCGGGACCAGTTGCTCAATTCTCTGGTAGATATCCAGTTTGAGCGCAATGACATCGACTTCCAACGGGGACTCTTCCGTGCACGTGGAGATGTGGTGGAGATTTTCCCAGCTTCTCGTGATGAACACGCCTTCCGTGTGGAGTTTTTCGGGGATGAAATTGACCGCATTCGTGAGATTGAAAGCCTGACTGGTAAGGTTTTGGGCGATGTGGATCACTTGGCCATTTTCCCTGCCACCCACTTCGTGACCAACGATGACCACATGGAAACGGCTATTGCCAAGATTCAGGCGGAACTGGAAGAGCAGCTCAAGGTCTTTGAGGCAGAAGGAAAACTCTTAGAAGCTCAGCGATTGAAACAACGGACCGACTACGACATCGAGATGCTTCGAGAAATGGGCTATACCAACGGAGTTGAGAACTATTCACGACACATGGACGGGCGAAGCGAGGGCGAGCCTCCTTATACCCTGCTGGACTTTTTCCCTGAAGATTATCTCATCATGATTGACGAGAGCCACATGACTATGGGGCAGATTAAGGGTATGTACAATGGTGACCGCTCACGCAAGGAGATGCTGGTCAACTATGGTTTCCGCCTCCCGAGTGCATTGGACAACCGTCCGCTGCGCAGGGAAGAATTTGAGAGCCATGTCCACCAGATTGTCTATGTATCTGCGACGCCGGGTGACTATGAAATGGAGCAGACAGAGACCGTTGTCGAGCAGATCATTCGGCCGACCGGGCTTCTGGATCCTGAGGTAGAAGTCCGTCCAACCATGGGCCAAATGGACGACCTTTTAGGTGAAATCAATGCCCGTGTTGAAAAAGGCGAGCGGACCTTTATCACCACCCTGACCAAGAAAATGGCAGAGGACTTGACCGACTATCTTAAAGAAATGGGTGTCAAGGTCAAGTATATGCACTCGGACATCAAGACCTTGGAGCGTACGGAGATTATCCGTGACTTGCGTCTAGGTGTTTTCGATGTTCTGATAGGGATTAACCTCTTGCGTGAAGGGATTGACGTGCCTGAAGTAAGTCTGGTAGCTATCTTGGATGCAGACAAGGAAGGTTTCCTCCGTAATGAACGAGGGCTCATCCAGACAATCGGTCGGGCGGCCCGTAACTCTGAAGGTCATGTGATTATGTATGCTGACAAGGTCACCGAGTCTATGCGGAAGGCCATGGAAGAAACAGCCCGCCGCCGTCAAATCCAGATGGCTTATAATGAAGAGCATGGCATCATTCCACAAACTATTAAGAAAGAAATCCGTGACCTGATTAGCGTGACCAAGGCTGTCACTCAGGACAAGGAAGAAGTAGTGGACTTCAATGCTCTTAATAAAGATGAACGCAAGGCCATGATCAAGAAACTGGAAGGTCAAATGCAGGAAGCCGCAGAAGTGCTTGACTTTGAACTGGCAGCCCAGATTCGTGATATGGTCATCGAGTTGAAGAATATGTAACATCACTTTTTCTTGAAAAAAGATATAAAAAGGCTACTCAGAACGAGTGGCCTTTTAGCGGTTTTATATTTTTTGGATATAGTTATTTGGTGAATAGGCTGTACGGTCGAAACTGGTTTCCTTCCCTAAAATTTCTTGAGCGATTTGCCAGCCGATGAATGGACCATTTGTCAAACCAGAGGAACCTAGACCGCTAGCAACCCAAACATTCTTCATGTCTTCGATATTGCCATAAAATGGTGCATAGTTTGAAGTGTAAGCACGGGTTCCAATCCGTGTTCTGGCAACGGAATAGTTGGCTAGGTCTGGCATAAACTCGGTTGCCTTAACTTGCATAGCTTGAATTTTTTCCGGGTCAAGTGTCAGGTCATAACCCATATCATCCTCGTGTGTAGCTCCGACGATGATTTTTCCATTTTCAAAAGGCAAGATGTCAATTTGTCCATAGGGCATGCAGACTGGCCAGTTATTAGTGTCGTATTGGGTATCTAATTCCAACAATTGTCCTTTTTGTGGACGAACATCAACCTGATAACCAAGAGGTTCAAGGATATGTGGTAGCCAGGCTCCTGTAGCCAGGATGATGTGGTCGGCTGACATCTCTTGTCCATCTAGTTGGACAGTATGAGCGTCTAGCAATTTTGCCTGTCCTTGTAGAAGCGCTCCGCCATTTTTCAAAACTTCTTCTTGCAAAATGTCAATCAAACGCCCACCATCGATACGGCCGCCTCCTTCTAAATGAATGCCGTAAAAATCAGGTTTGAGTGGTGGGAGATAGTCGCTGATTTCTTCGCCTTGCAAGCTTGTAATTTGACCAATGGTGGGAGTATCGACACGGCGGTCTTCCGCAATCTTTTGGATTTTTTTCAGCAATTCTGGCTTGCTCTTCAGGCCGATAGTTCCAGTTTGCTTGAAAGGGATATCCTTGACTCCAGCAGCCTCTAGATCGGCGACCAATTTGCGATAGAAGACTGCGCCTTCGGAAGTCAGTTTATACCAATCTTTATTTTTCTTTTGGGCCATCCAAGGGCAGATAATCCCGGCAGCTGCACGAGTAGCAGTGCCGACACCATGGTCAATGAGGGTTAGGTTGACAGTTTCATCTTGGGAGAGGTAGAAGGCGGCTGTTGAGCCAACAATCCCTCCGCCTATAATCATCACGTTTTTTTTCATAATGTTCATTATATCACAAATTCATGGGTTTATTTATTTTTTTCAAGATGGTACAATAGAATGATAAGAAAAACAGAGGAGTTCACGTGTCAGATATTATGTATCCAGAGGTCCTGACAGTCGGAAGTGGGGCCATAAAAGTTGCAACAGTTGGCGATAGCCTGACCTACGGTTACGGACTGGAGAACCGTGAAAAAGATGCCTATCCCTGTATTTTAGCAGAGAAGCTGGGGCATCTTTATCAGGTGTCCAATTTCGGTTTGAGTGGACGTTCGCTTCAGTCAACGTCGGATTATCCCTATTTTAAAGAGAAAAATGCCCAGTTGTCCCTTGAGAGCGAGGCAGACATTGTCATTATTATGATTGGTAGCAATGACAGCCGTGGTCCTTACTGGAATAAGGAGCGATTTATTAGCGAATACAAGGAAATGGCAGAGCGGTACTTGAGTTTACCTAGTCAACCAGATCTTTACTTGGTCATTCCACCTTTCGTGCCAACCAGTCGCTTCGGGCTCAATAATCAGATTATTGAAGACGAATTACAAGTCATTATTGCAGCAATTGGTCAGGAATTGGATGTGCCAGTTATCAACCTCTATCCCTTAACCAAGGGGCATTTGGAATATTATAGTGATGGTCTGCACTTAACACCTCTCGGAAATCAAGTCATTGCTGAGGAAATATACCGTCATCTTATCAATGGATAACCTGAGTTTATGGTATAATAGTATTGATTGGAGAGATTATGGTAAAGAGAGATTTAGTAAAGCAGATCAGTTTGGTCATTCTGTTGATTTTGGGATTGATTGGTTTGAGAGTATGGTTTTTTGAACCAGTAACCATCACATCCCAGATGGCAAACGACTATATCAAAGAAGGCGACTTTATTGTAACTGTTCGCAAGGCTGACTTAACACATGGGGATTTCGTTCTCTATAGGTATGAAGGTAAAGAATATGTTAGTCGAATTATAGCCATAGAAGACGAAACAGTTACATATATGGATGATGTCTTATATAAAAACGATGTGATTGTTGCAGAGAATTATTTGCATACTCCGTCTTCTCAAGAGAGTTATACAGAAGATTTCAATCTCACAACCTTGACTGGTGGCCAACATATCAGTATTCCAAAAAAGCATTATCTGGTTCTGAACGACGTTCGGACAAATAGACAGGACAGCCGTAGCTTTGGTTTAATTGCTGAAAAACAGATTATTGGGCGACTGACCTTCCGTTTAAGTCCCCTCTCAGAATTTGGATTTATTAAGACAGGACTGGTCCATGTACTGACCCCAAAAAGTTAGACAAAAAATATTATTGAAAGGATTTAGTTCTGTACTGAACAGGACTAAGTCCTTTTAGTTTTTCTTTAATGCGTTTATTGTTGTAGTAAAAAATATACTTGGTGATAGCTTGCTCCAGTTGATCCAGAGACTTGAAATTTTTCTCAAATCCGTAAAACATTTCTGTTTTCAAGATGCCAAAGAAGGACTCCATCATGCCATTATCTGTGCTGGTTCCCTTGCGAGACATGGAAGGACGTATGCCTTTACTTGCAAGAAAACGGTGATAGACTTCATGTTGGTATTGCCAACCTTGGTCACTATGGAGAATGGTATTTGGGTAAGTTTCCTCAGGGAAGACCTTCTCAAGCATGGTCTTGACTTGTATGAGGTTTGGAGAGCGGGATAAGGTAAAATCAATAATTTCGCTATTATAGCCATCCAGAACAGGAGAAAGATAGAGTTTTTCAGCACAATTTGGCAGAGCGAACTCAGTCACATCTGTATAGCACTTCTCAAAAGGCTTAGCCCCTTCAAAGGCTCTCTCAATAAGATTAGGAGCTTTCTTGCCCACATCACCCTTGTAAGACTTGTATCTCTTGCGTCGACGAATACGAGCAGTCAAACCTAACTCTTTCATCAGCCCTTGTACTTTCTTGTGGTTGACAGAAAATCCACGATTTCTTAGCTCAAGGTGAATGCGACGGTAGCCATAGTTTCCCTTATGTTCATCATAAATGGCTTGAATTTCAACTTTTAAGTCCTTATCTTTATCTGGTTTATTCAATTGTTTGACTTGATAGTAATAGGTAGAAGGAACTAATTGAGAAATAGTCAGCAGTATATTTAGTCGGAATCCTTCTGTGACCATCTCTCTAACTGTTTGAGCCTTTCTTGCTCTCTGGCTTCGTCCCTTAAACGAAGCTCTCTCAACTTTTTTAGGTAGACATTCTCCGTTCTAAGACGCTCATTTTCTTCCTTCAATCGCTCTAGCTCCGTCATCTCTTCCCAGGTTTTCTTTGGTTTACGCCCCATCTTTGGTGGCCTCCCTCTTGTTTTCTCAACAATAGTATACCCATTTTTCTTGTATTGTGCTATCCAGTTTGGAAGAGTTCCACGATTTGGCAGGGCGTAATCAAGCGAGACGGAGAGGACTGACTGCTTATCAAGAAGTACTTTATCAATCATTTCCTGCTTGAGTTCTGGAGGATAATAGGTGTTCTTACCTTTCTTGACAATGTTTATGCCATACCTATCGATCAGTCGAAGCATATATTGGATAACAGATTCTGCAATAGTAAACTGTTTTGATAAGTTCTTGATAGACTGACCACTTTGACGTAGTTCATAGATTTTGATTTTGTCTTCATAGCTCAATTTCATAAAAATAGCACCCCAAAAGTTAGATTTTTCTCTCTAACTTTTGGGGTGCGGTTCACCAGTAGGACTGGTCTTTTTTCAATCAATTTTCTGGTTTATTTTCAAAATCTGACTAGACCAATTTTTTTCTTGACAATAGATATGACTTGTTATATACTGATTTCACTGGTCTTTTTCTTAAAAAAGTTGACTAGACCAATTTATGAAAAAATGAAAGCCGATGTTAAGAAACATCGTAGGTGAACTGTATGTGTGGAATCGTTGGTGTTGTAGGAAATACAAACGCAACTGATATTTTGATTCAAGGTCTTGAAAAGTTAGAATACCGTGGTTATGATTCAGCAGGTATTTTTGTGACGGGTGGGGAGCAAGCTCACTTGGTAAAAGCAGTAGGTCGCATTGCAGAATTGTCTGCTAAAGTTGGTGACAAGACTGAAGGTACAACAGGAATTGGTCATACTCGTTGGGCGACTCATGGTAAGCCAACTGAGAACAACGCTCACCCTCACACTTCTCAAACTGCTGGACATATCCTAGTTCACAACGGTGTGATTGAAAACTACGCAGAAATCAAGGAAGAGTATCTTGCAGGTCATGACTTGAAAGGGCAGACAGATACAGAAATTGCTGTACACTTGATTGGTCAATTTGCAGAAGAAGGTTTGTCAACTCTAGAAGCCTTCAAAAAAGCATTGAAGATTATTCAAGGTTCATACGCCTTTGCCTTGATTGATGCTACGGATGCAGATACAATCTACGTTGCCAAAAACAAGTCTCCACTTTTGATTGGATTGGGTGATGGCTACAATATGGTCTGTTCAGATGCCATGGCTATGATTCGTGAGACGAGTGAATACATGGAAATTCACGATAAGGAATTGGTTATCGTGAAGAAAGATAGCGTAGAAGTTATGGACTATGATGGTAATGCTATTGAGCGTGGCAGCTATACTGCTGAACTTGACTTGTCAGACATCGGCAAAGGAACTTATCCCTACTACATGCTCAAGGAAATTGATGAGCAGCCAACTGTTATGCGTAAATTGATTAGCGCATACACAAATGAAGAAGGTCAAATTACAGTTGATGCGGATATTATCAAAGCAGTTCAAGAAGCTGACCGTATCTATATCTTGGCTGCTGGTACGTCTTATCACGCAGGATTTGCTTCAAAAGATTTCTTGGAAAAATTGACAGATACACCAGTAGAGTTGGGAATTTCATCTGAGTGGGGCTACAACATGCCACTCTTGAGCAAGAAACCTCTCTTTGTCATGATCAGCCAGTCTGGTGAAACAGCTGATAGCCGTCAGGTATTGGTGAAAGCAAATGAAATGGGCATCCCAAGCTTGACTGTGACCAACGTTCCAGGTTCTACCCTATCACGTGAGGCGACTTACACCATGTTGCTCCATGCAGGTCCAGAAATTGCGGTAGCTTCTACAAAAGCCTACACTGCACAGATTGCGACATTGGCAATCTTGGCTAAGGCTGTCGGTGATGCCAATGGCAATGCCTACGCGAAAGAATTTGACTTGGTACATGAATTGTCCATCGTAGCTCAATCTATTGAGGCCAGCTTATCAGAAAAAGATGTGATTGCTGAAAAAGTTGAAAAACTCTTATCAACCACTCGCAACGCATTTTATATCGGTCGTGGTAGTGACTACTACGTTTCTATGGAAGCCAGCTTGAAATTGAAAGAAATTTCATACATCCAATGTGAAGGCTTTGCGGCAGGTGAATTGAAACACGGTACCATTTCATTGATTGAAGACGGTGTTCCTGTCTTGGCCTTGATTTCAAATCATCCACACCTTGCAAGCCATACTCGAGGCAATATTCAGGAAGTAGTGGCGCGTGGTGCCAATGTCTTAACAATCGTAGATGAAGCAGTAGCTAAAGAAGATGATGATATCACTGTTACAACAGTTCATCCATTCTTGTCAGCTATTGCAATGGTTGTTCCAACTCAGTTGATTGCCTACTATGCGACTTTACAACGTGGTTTGGACGTTGATAAGCCACGTAACTTGGCAAAATCGGTTACTGTTGAGTAGAAGGAAGGTCGAATTTATCGACCTTTTTTTGCAATTTTATACAATTTATAGGGAAATTATTAGAAAATTGAAAACTTTTCTTTGTAATACAAGATATTTTCTGCTATACTAGAACCTAATCATTCTTTTAGGAGAACTTTATGGATTATGTTTTGGAAGTTCTGCCCAGTCTATTAAATGGTGCGGTAGTTTCCCTGCAAGTATTTTTTCTAGTTTTGATACTATCCTTGCCCCTGGGAGCTGTTTTTGCCTTTTTAATGCAGATTAAGTTTAAACCCTTGCAATGGCTTTTGCATTTCTACGTGTTAATTATGCGTGGAACTCCCTTGCTCTTGCAATTGATATTTGTTTATTATGTCTTGCCAAGTGTTGGCATCACTTTTGACCGTATGCCAGCAGTCATTCTAGCCTTTACTTTTAACTATGCGGCCTATTTTTCAGAAATTTTCCGTGGTGGTATCGAAGCCATTCCAAAAGGTCAGTATGAGGCGGCAAAGGTATTGAAATTTACACCCGTTCAGACCATTCGTTTTATCGTCTTGCCACAGGTGGTGAAAATTGTCCTTCCAAGTGTATTCAATGAAGTAATGACCTTGGTCAAGGATACATCTTTGGTATATGCCTTAGGGGTTAGCGACCTCTTGCTTGCCAGCCGAACTGCAGCCAACCGTGACGCAAGTTTGGCACCAATGTTTATTGCAGGAGCAATCTATCTGTTGATGATTGGAGCTGTTACACTTATTTCTAAACAAGTAGAAAAGAAATTTGACTATTATAGATAGGAGGAAGTCATGTTAGAACTACGCAATCTATCCAAACGATTTGATAATAAACAGATTTTCTCCAACTATGATTTGGTCATTCCAGAGGGGAAAATTATTGCCATCGTCGGTCAATCAGGTGGCGGTAAGACTACTCTTTTACGGATGTTGGCAGGATTGGAAACCATTGATTCAGGAACCTTGATTTATAATGGTCAAGAACTGCCACTTGAGGAATTGGGGAAACGACATCTGCTGGGCTTTGTCTTCCAGGACTTCCAGCTTTTCCCACACCTATCCGTTTTGGAAAACTTGGTTCTCTCTCCTATGAAAACGCAGAATATGTCGCGTTCAGAGGCGGAAGACAAGGCCCTTAAACTCTTGGATACTCTTGGCCTGGCTAACCACGCTACTGCCTATCCGTTTTCACTATCGGGTGGACAAAAACAACGTGTGGCTTTGGCGCGTGCTATGATGATTGATCCTGAGATTATCGGCTATGATGAACCAACCTCGGCCTTAGACCCTGAATTGAGAAAAGAAGTTGAAAAACTCATTCTTGAAAATAGGGCTACTGGAATCACGCAAATTGTGGTTACCCACGATATGCAATTTGCCGAAAATATAGCAGATAAAATCATCAAGATTGAACCGAAACATTAAGAAAAGGAATAAAATGATGATGAATATGAAAAAAATGATGCTTGGAGTTGCGGCTCTTGTAACCAGTTTTGCTCTTGTTGCTTGTGGCTCTAGCCAGTCAACAACTAAGTCTGACAATTGGTCAACTTACGAATCTGAGAAGTCTATTACCATTGGTTTTGATAAGACCTTTGTCCCAATGGGCTTTGAAGAGGCTGATGGTACATATACTGGTTTTGATATTGATTTGGCAACAGCAGTTTTTGACAAATATGGTATTGCGATTGAATGGCAACCTATTGACTGGGATTTGAAAGAAACTGAATTGAACAATGGCAATATTGATTTGATTTGGAATGGCTATTCTGTAACTGATGAGCGCAAGGAGAAAGTACTCTTCACGGATTCGTATATGGATAACCAACAAGTACTTGTGACGAAAAAATCTTCGAATATCAGTCAAGTTTCGGATATGAAGGATAAGATTTTGGGTGCGCAAGCAGGTTCTTCTGGCTACTCAGTCTTTGAATCTCAACCAGCAATCTTGAAAGACATCGTTCAGAATAATGATGCAAGTCAGTATGCGACATTTAACGAAGCCTTGATTGATTTGAAAAATGATCGTATCGATGGTCTTTTGATTGACCGTGTTTATGCAAACTATTACTTGCAACAAGAGGGGATTATTGCAGACTATAACATTATCGATGCTGGTTTTGAAAATGAAACCTTCGGAGTAGGTGCTCGTAAGTCAGATACGACACTAGTTGAGAACATCAACAAAGCCTTTACTGAACTGTATAAAGAAGGAAAATTCCAAGAAATTTCACAAAAATGGTTCGGCGAAGATATTGCCACAGACGCAGTGAAGAACTAATACTCTTCGAAAATCAACATTATCCCTTGTCAAGAGCCTAGATGAATTTCAGTTCTATCGTCGGCTTCGTTTCCTAGGCTACTTTTGATTTTCATTGAGTATAAATAATAATAATAAACGAAAAGCCTTGTCGAAATGATTAGGCTTTTTTGGATATTTGATGAAATAGAACTGTCCAGTTTTCATGCCGTCGCCAGAGGGATGTGTGGACGTAGTCGCCAATTTCGAAGGTGACTAGTTTGGATTTCTGACTGACAGAGGTCATTTGGTAGTTGGAGAGGTAGGTGGATTGGACTGGATGGGCTTGGAGCATCTCAGCCTTGTTGAGGTAACGACCTTTGGCATCAATCAAGAGATAGTTCTCATCAATTAAATCTTCATAACCAGGTTCATGAGCTTGAATTTCTGATTCGAAGCGGTAGAGTTTGTCAAAGACATGTTCAAATATTTCGTCATGTGGAATTTCGGAGGGTTCGACATGGATATCAACATCAAAAACACCGTGTTTTAAGGTGAGAAGTTGCTCCACCTGTTCTGTAATTTCATGGCTCTCATAGACTGACAGATCAGGATTCATTTCTAGCACAATGTCCAGATAGATATTGGCCCCGTAAGTCCGGCCACGCTGGGATTTTACAGCCACGACCTTAGGCAGTTTAAGAATATCTTCTTCATATTTATGTAGGAGTTCCTCGTCAAAGCCGTCTGAAAGTGTAAAGAAACTTTCCATGAATATATCGTAGGCTGTTTTCAAGATGAAGAAGGTGATAATAACGGCAGCAATTTTATCGACAATGGGGAAATTGAAGGCTGCTGCAAAAATGGCAACAGATGTTCCGATAGAAGTCACGGCGTCGGAGAGGTTATCCTTTGCAGTTGCCTCCAAGGCTTTGGAATGAACTTTCTTAGCAAGTGATTTGTTGTAAAGATAAACACCTATCATAACAAAGGCTGAGAAAATTCCTACAATTGCACCAGTCATATCAATTTCTACAGTTTGGTTGCTCATGATTTTGATAAGGGTGGAGTAAAGGACTTGGAAACCAACGACAAACATGATGAAAGATGTTATAAGGCTAGCTAAATCTTCCATTTTCCAGTGGCCAAACTTATGATCTGTATCCGCTGGTTTCTGAGCCATTCGCAGACCGACTAGGACGGCGATATTGCCAATAATATCCGAAATATTATTAAAGGCATCGGCAGTCAGTGCATCAGAATGAAAAATATGGCCAGCAGCCAACTTGATACCTGAGAGGGCAATATAGGCTGTGATGGAAATGATGGCACCACGTTCGGCAAGTTTTAAGTTCTGAATTTGTTGTTTCATAGCTCCTCCTAAACATATTCATTTATTCTAACAAAAAGTCTACCTGCTTTCAAGAAACTCAGATAGACTTTTTAGTTTGAAGATAGCGATAAATTTGCATCAGGATAGTTCCGCTGGTCATACCAATTGGTATAACCAGTGCGAGCATAAGCACGGTAGTTGTATTTACCAAGGCTTCTTTATAGTTTTCTGATACAAATTGCGTAGTTGCCAAATAGGCTCTATAGCCTGGGACAAGCGGTGCTAGGATGGCCAAAGAGAAAATAACGGATGGTGTTTTATACAGAATGCTCAATATTTGACTAATACAGGATCCTACAATAGCAGCTATAAGTGTTGCAATGATAACATTGGTCGGACCAAGAAGGAGTAGGTAGAGCAACCAGACACACATACCCAATATCCCGCCTGGAATAAGCAACTGTTTCTGAACATTGAGAACAATAAGAAAGGCAGCGATAGCGATGTAAGAAGCAATAGCCTGTAAGATAAAATAAAGTATATTCATTGATTTACCCCACAATTAAAAGTGCAACAGCTGTTCCTGCTCCTAGGGAGAGGATGACAAGCAAGGTTTGGAAGATTTTTGTCATTCCAGTATTGAGATGGTTGGTCATCAAGTCCCGTACAGCATTTGTAAAGGCAATCCCGGGGACAAACGGCATAACTGCACCAGCATTTATCATATTGGGATTGATAGGTAGGTCAGAATACTTTGCAAGCAGTAAAGAGAATAGGGAAAAAGCCAAAGCTCCAGCAAATTTCGATACAAACTCAATCCGAATAAGACGGTCTACCAAGAGGGAGAAGGGAAAAGCCAGTAAGGTCGCAAAGACTGTCGCTATTGCATCCAACAAACTCCCACCAAACATAATTGTAAAAAAGGGGGCAGCTAGGGCGGCTGCTAAAATCGTTTGGAGTTGTGTATAGGGCAGGGGCAGGTTTCGGATAGTTTTCAATTCATTTTGTGCAGTTTCAAGGCTCATTTGTCCTGCGGTTAAGGTACGAGAAACCTGATTGACCAGACAAACTTTTTGCATATCGTGTACTGGATTGACAATCCGTTTCATTCGAGAAATATTGGTATGATCTATTGAAAAGAAGATGGCGGCTGGGATGGCTAAGACATTTGCATTTTCTATTCCTTGTGAACGGGCAATCCGAACCATGGTATCTTCTACTCGGTGGATTTCAGCACCACTTTGTAAGAGAATGGCACCAGCTAACATGAGCACATCAATCGCTAAGTTGAGTTCTTTTGAATCTTCCATGGTAGCCTCCGTTCCCTAATATAAAACCATTATACCAAAACTTGCTTTTTATATAATAGAGTTTTCTAAAGTTAAGCAAAATTCTTGAAAAATATTCGTTTTTTGATAAAATTGACTTATCAATCATTGATAAGTCAACAAAAGAAGGAAAGTATGGCAGACCTTTCTCAATTACTTTATCAGATAAAATTAGCTGACGAAGCAGTCACGGGTCTATTTGAAAAGGGGTTAGGGATTAGTCTGACCCGTTATCAGCTTTTGACCAACTTGCTGGACCAAGCCCCCTGTTCACAACAAGATTTACAGGAAAAACTTCAAATTGACCGTGCAGCCATAACCCGACATTTAAAAATTTTAGAGGACAAGGGCTATATTCAAAGGGAGCGCAATCCTGAAAATCAAAGAGAAATGCTGGTTCAACCCACCCAGTATGCAGTAAATGAATTACAGGTTCATCCAACTGCCCAACACCTAGCTGTGAAAGCTGCAATGGAAAGCATTTTGTCTGATGAGGAAGAAGAGCGATTGAGCTATCTTTTGGAGAAATTAGTTTCTGGTCTTCAAGACCTGCCTCTTGAAACTGTCATTGAAGAAAAAGGAGAATAAACTTATGTCAATTTTTACAACTATTTTAGCGAGTATCGTAGCTATTGAGCACCTATATATCATGTATTTGGAAACCTTTGCGACCCAGTCTGAAAAGACAAGCCAGACATTTGGTATGGATCAAGAAGAATTATCACGTCAATCCGTTTCGGCTTTGTTTAAAAATCAGGGTATCTATAATGGTCTAGTAGCTGTATTTCTTTTTTATGGAATTTTCACAGGCAATCTTGAAATTACCACAATTTTTGTCTTGTTTGTGATTGCCGCGGCTGTATATGGGGCAATATCTTCCAATCCAAAAATCCTATTAAAACAAGGTGGACCAGCAATCTTGGCTTTGATTTCTATTTTGTTGTTTAAATAAACAGAAAAGCCTTCCGTCAGGAGGGCTTTTAGCAATTACCGGATGCTCAATTCACCATCAAGTGTAGAGATGTAGAGGTAATTAGTGGCTTGGGGATTGGAATAGTTTGGAAGGTCAATTCCCAGATTATTTTGACTGGCATCTATATGGATGTCAGTTTTTGTTTGTGACTGAAGAGAAATATTGATTGAACCATTGTAATTACTGATGTTATGTCTTCCTTCTAGTTTTAGGTTTTCTGCTTTAAAATCTCCATCCTCAACCGTTAGAATACTCCCGAAAGTGTCTGTGATGTCCGCTGGACTTGTTAATGTGGACTGATTGATTGCTACTTCTCCATTGATGTGTAATAGACTATTAAGGTTGATGTGACTGTTTTCAATCAAGATGTCCCCATCTTCTGCAGTGAGATTAAGATTTTGAATGGTCACTTTATCCAAATAAAGGTCTCCTTGAAGGTTGCCTGAAAGTGTTTCGATTGTGCTGTTTTTTGGAATCTGTAAGACAGGTTGGTAATAGGCAACATTCTGGTCATTGACAAGATGTAAGATAGGTTCGAGTAAACCATCATAAGAAACGATACCTTGAAAAGCACTAGAAATAGTTAATTTTCCATCTTGAACTTGGTGACTGAGGAGGTCGATGTCTTTATGCTGATTTCGATAGTAGTGGAGGTGAAATTGGTTGTCAGGCGAGGGCATGATGGACAGTCTTTCATTGACCTCTATAGAACGAATATCCGTAAAGCTTGCCGTTTGGGGCTGAAAGTAGTTTTCGCCAATGTTTTTCATATTTGTCCAACCACCAGCAAGGTAGCCGATGAGACTGAGAATGGTCCCCATGGTTAACAGGCTCAGACTGATTTTCGTAAATGGTTTAAACTGTTTCATAATAGCCTCCTTTGCGGATCTTTCTTTGTATCCAATGTAAAACAAGCAAGAAGGTTTTGCTTCCAAGGTCTAGAGTGAATTTACTACCCAATAGAGTGAGGGCCAAGCAGATGAGGGCAAGGCCTGTGAAGAGCAGGGAGGTAGACCATGATAGTGTGAAGAGGTCAAAGGCGAGGAGTAGCTGGGCGATTGCCAGACTGAGGAGGACAATCCAGAGTGAGATAAGGAGCAGAAAGAGGCTAAAGATGATTAGGAGAAGGGTGATGAAGAGGGCGACCAAGCTGATGGCTAGGGGTATGCCGACGGGTGCGGCAAGGATAGCGAGGATGGTCAACCAGACCATATTGCGGGTATTTGGCTTATCCTCAATCTTCTCTTTATCATAGAGATTGGCTAGAATTTCACGGGCTGCATCTTTTGGACTGCCTAGTTCTTGAATGGCTTGCTCGTCGTTTTCCTTTTCGTCAAAATATTCATTGAAATAGTCCAAGGTATCTTGAAAATCTTCTTTTGGCAGGTGTTTGAGATGTTTTTCGAGTTTCTGTAAATATTCCTTACGGTTCATGGGAATCTCCTTTATTCTATGGTAAGTTGGCAGTCTTGACAATGGATAACAAGCTGAGCAGGGCTATTTTCTTGCCTATAGCTGAGATGAGTGATGTCATCCTCTTTCATCATTGTAAACGCCTTATCCTTTGGAAGTTTTAGGCTAGAATCCTCCTCAGTAATGTCTATGCTTATGTCTATATTTGGTTTAAACGTTAGAACGGAATCTTCAGCATGACAACTGAGCTTGCCGTTCAAGTCACATTCTTTGAGATTCCAGATGCAGTCTTCTACGCGTATGGTTGCATTTGCTAGGTTAAGGCTTGTCAGAGTGATGACAGTATCACTAGCTTCCAGCGTCAAATCCCTCAGTTGCCCACCTGAGAGAACAAGGCTAGTATCTTCTAGGTCCAAGGTCGATTTTTGGCTGTGGACACCCGTCATGGTCAGGCTACTGTCTGCTGCATTAATGAACATCTGTTCGCTTACTTGCATATTTACCATGGTTAGACTGCTATCTCTTGTGTGTAGATTAAGATTGGTAAGGGGCAGGAGTTTTTTAGGGATTTTGAGAATAGCAGAGCTAGTTTGATTATTTGAGAAGAAGAGGTGATTAGGGGAAGGATTGCTTGTTAGGTACAAACTATCCTGAACCAGTTGATAGTCAAAAGCCTGGTAGTTGCCATCTTCTGAAACAGGGTTGTGCAATAAGACAGTTTCTCCGTCATAAGTTTGAACACTAAGAGCCTGGTCTTCGAGCGAAATCTGTAGATTTAAAAACTCAGGTAATTCTTCGATTTTCGCCGTCAATTCAATTCTTTCCCTAGCTTGATAGGCTGAATGTTTGAAATTGTTGAAAAAATTCTCCCAGTCAAATTGAAAATCAAAATCAAAATCGAAATCAAATGGTTTAGCTGATTGTGAAGCTCCTTGGTCTTTCTTGGTGATTAGGGCATCTTCAGGTAGATTGGCAATGATTTCTTTTGCTGCTTCTTGGGGGTTACCTAGCTCAGCAATGGCTGTCTGGTCATCACCTTTTTCATCAAAATACTCATTGAAGTAGTCTAAAGCTTCTTGTTTGGCACTTGGATGAAGTTGTGCCAGTGCTTGTTCTAGTTGGTTCAAATACTCTGCACGTGTCATTTTCGTAAGCTCCCTTCTATAATTCCGTCAATATGGTCTTTGTAGCTATTCCATTCACCCTGCAGGAAGGGGATGTGCTCACGTCCAGCAGGAGTGATGGTATAGTATTTTCTCTTTCTCCCTTGAAATTCTTGGGTATAGGTGGTGACGTAGCCCGCCTTTTCCAGTTTCTTCAAGATAGGGTAGAGCGTGGATTCCTTTATATCTGCAACTATCTTGATGGTTTGACTGATTTCATAGCCATAAGAATCTTGTTTCTCTACGATGGCCAAGATCAGAAATTCAATCAAGATAGAGGATACGGGGTAGTACATGAAATCACCTCTTTATCTTTATGTAATTATTTTATATATAAATTATATACCTATCATTTACTAAAATCAAGTAATTATATAAATTTTTTATATATTTTTTAAAAAAGTAAAAGCAACCCTTCCAGCTAGAAAAAGTTGCTTCATTTTATTATTAGTCGATAAAGAAATTTTGTGGTCCTTGGTAGCGGCTACCGTCATTGAAGGCAATGTAGACATTGAAAAGTGGTGTAAACAAGACATAGAAGATGGCTTGAATATCAGACAAACCAAATGCTTTACCATAGCAGTAAGTCAAATAAATGCCATAAAGTGGTCCAGCAAGGGGGATGAGTAGGAAGAGGATAAACCAACCCTTGTCTTGGCCGAATGTGATACATTGTTGGACGTAAAGATTGTAGAATGGAATGAGGGATTTCCAACCAGCATAGCCGGCTTTTTTAAAGAGGATGAAGTTGGAAATAGTTACGAGGACATACCAAATGAGTGAAAAAATCATACCGGCTCCCCAAAGCCCAACTAAAATACCTTGTGCAAATGTTTCTTCTGTCATAATAAAACTCCATTTCTTTTTGATGGTTCTATTATAACAGTATTAGTTCAATAATACAAGTGATTTTTTCAAAAATTTCGAAAGATTTTCAGAAAAAATCAGACCTTCAATTGAAAGTCTGAATAAATTGTTTATTTATATGCTACAATTCCTAAGATTACATCAACAGCTTTTTCCATGGTTTCGAGGCTGACGAACTCGAAGCGGCCGTGCATATTTTCACCACCTGCGAAGATGTTTGGCGTTGGAATACCCATGAAGGAAATCTTAGAGCCGTCTGTTCCTCCGCGAACTGGCTCGATTAGTGGCTTGATACCTAGATTTTCCATGACATCTTTTGCGATGTTGATTGGGGTCATGTCTTTTTCGATGATTTTCTTCATGTTGTAGTACTGGTCATGCAGGTTGACGATAACGCGTGGAGTGTCAAAGTCGGCATTCATTTTCTCTGCAATATCCAGCATGAGCTGCTTGCGGGCTTGAAAATCTTCTTCCTCAAAGTCGCGGATGATGTAGGAGGTAGAAGCAGTATCAACGCTGCCCTCCATGTTCATTAAATGGAAGAAACCTTCGTAACCTTCAGTTTTTTCAGGACGGTCTGTTTCTGGAAGGGCATTGTGGAAATCAATAGCCATCTGGAAGGCGTTGATCATCTGGTCCTTGGCAGAACCTGGATGGACATTGCGACCAAGGAAATCAATCTTGGCTGCAGCAGCTGAGAAAGTTTCGTACTGGAGTTCCCCCAGCGGTCCCCCGTCCATGGTGTAGGCAAAGTCTACATCGAAGTCTTCCACATCAAACTTGTCCGCACCGACACCGATTTCTTCGTCAGGACCAAAGCCGACACGGATTTCGCAATGTTTGATGTCAGGGTTTTGCACCAAATACTCGATAGCCGTCATGATTTCTGCAATGCCTGACTTGTCATCAGAACCTAGCAAGGTTGTACCGTCAGTGGTAATCAGGGTTTGACCGTGGTAGTTGGCAAGTTGTGGGAAGTCTTTTGGATGCAATTCATAGCCAGAAGTTCCCAAAGCGATTGGATTACCGTCGTAGTTTTCGATGATTTGTGGGCTGACACCTTCTGCGTTGAAATCTGCCGTATCCATATGGGCGATAAAACCAATTTTGCGGGTCAAACTCGGGTCGTTGGCAGGTAGTGTTCCCACTGCAAAACCATTTGGCAGGTAGTGGACATTCTGCAAGCCGATGCGTTCCATTTCAGGCAAGAGGATGTTCTGGGCGAACTCGACTTGGTTTTGGGTAGAAGGTGTGGTGGTCGAGTTTTCATCTGAGCGAGTGTTTTCTTTGACATAGACTAAAAAGCGGTCTAAGAGTGTTGGGTATTTCATATTGTCTCCTTATTTGTTCAAAATGTGTTTTTCAATGGCTTTGGCAACACCGTTGTTCTCATTGGTATCTGTGATGTCTTGTGCGATTGCCTTGACCTGCTCGTTGGCGTTGCCCATGGCAATTCCCAAACCAGCAAATTCAATCATTTCAAGGTCGTTGTTGGCATCCCCCATAGCCATGATTTCCTCGGGAAGGATACCAAGGCGGTCTGCCAGTTTTTTCAAGCCAGAGGCCTTGCTGGCACCGTTTGGCAAAATTTCCAAGAGATAGTCTTGTGAACGAACGGTGGAGTATTTCTGACTGAGTACAGAGTTATGTTGGTTTTCAAAGATATCGATATGCTCTTTTTCACCGACAAACATGGCTTCAAAGAAGCGGTGACGACCTGATTGGGCTTCCTTCAAATCAATAGGTTGAGGGGTCATGCCCACTAAACGTGCGTCCAAATCAACCATATCATTTGCCTTTTCCGCAAGAACGAAATAGTCTTCCTCATCGAAGAGGGAAATCTGTACATGGTCATTTTCAGTAAATCCAGCAAGATAGCGGACATCCTCAGCGGATAGCTCTTCCCAGTCAATCAAGCTCCAATCCTTTGTCGAATGCGTTGAACAACCATTGTTAACAATGATGTATTCGTCTTCTGTATCAAATCCTAATTGTTGAACAAAGGGTTTGACGCCAACCAAAGGCCGTCCTGTACAGAGCACAACTGTCACACCAGCTTTAACCGCTTTATGAATGGCATCGATTTGCGGTTGCATCAGTTCTTTTTCCTCATTTAAGAGCGTTCCGTCCATATCAAGGGCGAGTAATTTAATCATATATTCCTCCTTGTTTCCAATACATCTAGTATAGCACAAATCGGGAGAGGACGGATTGAAATACTAAAAGAAATGCTGTATAATATAACAAAATAGAAAGGGGGGCGATTGAGATGAAAGTATTAAAAAATAGAATTGCTGTAGAAAAAATGAATCAAGGGGAGGTTATCAGAAACTAATCTCCCAAAAGGAGTAAAAATGAAGATTGTAACTGTATCGACTGCCGCTGATAAAGCAAGGATTATCGAAGAGGTGCTGGCGGACTTGCCAGAATGGTTTGGTTTGCCTGAGAGTACCAAAGAGTATATCGAAGACGGCTCTGCCTAGCCACTTTGGGCTGCCTATGATGCTGATGAAGCTGTTGGTTTTGTGACCCTGACTAATTCTTCGGAGGCTTGCGGAGATGTTCATTGTATGGGCATCAAGAAAGCCTATCATCGCCAGGGAATTGGACGTTTGCTCATGCAAGCCTTGGAGGAGGAAGCAAGGAAAGACTATGCCTACTTGCAAGTCAAGACAGTAGATGAAGGGCATTATAAGGAATACGACCAGACCATTGCTTTTTATAAATCCTGCGGTTTTGTCAAGTTAGAGGTATTTCCGACCCTCTGGGATGAATGGAATCCCTGCTTGGTCATGGTTAAAAAGTTATAAACACATAGAGAACATCGGTTATTGACCGGTGTTTTTTGGTATAATAGAAGGATAGAATAGGAGTTTCGTATGAAGATTGCTGTTAAAAAAGAGGCAGAGAAATATCTGCTCAACATTTGCTACACTATTCCAGCTAATTTGGCGGAGGCATGGGATTTGTTAGCGACGGATAGTGGCTTTGCTCGCTGGTTTCCTCAGTTGAGGGTTGAGGGTGACAAGTTGATATTTGAAATGGAAGACTTTCGTGAAACCATGGACTTGCTAGCCTACCGACCGCATGAAGCGATTGCTTATACTTGGGATACAGCTAAGGTTTCTTTCAGCTTGAGCCAGCAGGTGCAAGGAACACTGATTGTCTTTGAAGAGGAAATTCCTGTTGATTTTGGCAATGAGTATGCGGACGCTAAAAAAGACATGACAGGCTGGTTGGTCCAAAATGAATGCATTCAACTTCTTTTGCAAGGACAGGACTTACCTGACCATCTGCCTTTGCAGGAAAAATGGACTGCATTTTTGGAAGAAGAACTGAAACGATAGAAGACTAGGAGATTGAGTAAGATGAAATGGTGGGCCCAATTGAGAGAAGAATATTATGAAACACGTTACAATTCAGGTGAGGATTGGTTAGAGTGGTTCATAAAGAGAAAAATGACCTGGGGCTGGCGGTGGCTTATAGTCGTGGCTATTTGTATTCTCTATCGACTGTTTTGGCTAGAACCACGAAATATTTTTCGCTTTTTCTATTTTATTTTTGTCCTTGGACTTATATATGGTTGTTATAATTTGATAAGATTGATTCGCAGGAAGTGAAAGAATGTGTGAGCGTCTTTATTGTTAGCACACGTGATAAAAGAATGTAAATGAAAGGAATTACCATGCAACAAATTACTTGCCCTCATTGCGATACTGTTTTTACGGTCAATGAAACAGAATACAGTCAACTCTTGGCCCAGGTGCGTGGTGCGGAGTTTGATAAGGAAATCCACGAACGTTTGGAGCGGGAACGGGAATTATTACAGCAGAGAGCTGAAAATGACTTACAGGCTAAACTGGGTGACAAGGACAAGCAAATCCTTGAACTGACTGCACGCTTGGACAAGTTGGCTAGTCAGACAGAATTTGAAATCAGCTCTGCTATGTCCCAAAAAGACCAAGAAATCCAAGAGCTCAAGGCTCAGTTGGGGCAAATCGAGCTAGCCAAGGAGTTGGAGTTGCAGCAGGCGGTGGCTCAGGTGGAGAAGGAGCGGGACGCGGCTCAGAATGCTTTGGCGGTGCAGGAGCAGAAGCAGGAGTTGGCGCTGGCGACCACCCGTCAGGAGTACGAGGTACGGCTCAAGGCGGCGGATGAGCAGGTGGAATTTTACAAGAATTTTAAGGCCCAGCAATCGACCAAGGCGATCGGCGAGAGTTTGGAGCTCTATGCTGAGGCGGAGTTTAATAAGGTGCGGCAGTTGGCCTTTCCCAATGCTTACTTTGAGAAGGATAATCAGGTGTCGGCGCGTGGTTCCAAGGGCGACTATATCTATCGGGAGCTGGACGAGAATGGGGTGGAAATCATCTCCATTATGTTTGAGATGAAGAACGAGGCAGACGATACGGTCAAGAAGCACAAGAACGAGGACTTTTTCAAGGAGTTGGACAAGGACCGTCGTGAGAAGGACTGCGAGTACGCGGTTTTGGTGTCCATGTTGGAGGCGGACAACGACTACTATAACACGGGTATCGTAGATGTCAGCCACAAGTACGAGAAGATGTACGTGGTCCGTCCCCAGTTCTTTATTCAGTTGATAGGGCTCTTGCGAAATGCTGCGCTCAACAGTTTGAAGTACAAGCAGGAGCTGGCTTTAGTCAGAGAACAACATATCGACATTACCCATTTCGAAGAAGATTTGGCGACCTTCAAAACAGCCTTTGCCAAGAACTACCAGTCAGCCAGCACCAATTTCCAAAAGGCTATTGATGAAATCGACAAGGCCATCAAGCGAATGGAAGCTGTCAAAGCAGCCTTGACTACCAGCGAAAACCAGCTACGACTGGCCAACAACAAGCTGGAAGACGTTTCTGTCAAAAAACTCACTCGCAATAACCCAACCATGAAGGCCAAGTTTGAGGCGTTGGAGGGGAAGGATTAGAATCAATATTTTAGTTTAGGTCAATAACAAATAGAAAGGAACTTTGTATGAATTTGTTCGAAGGTTTAGAACTTATTACAGATAGTAATATAGAGAAGTTTGCAATTCCTGGAGTATGGGCATTGTTTGGTAAAAGAAAGCTCATATCTTCAGAAAATGATTCCATATCTATAGATGATCGATATTATTGTTTGCAGGTTGCGGCAACTAAGAATATTAAAGATGAGGTATTGAAGGATAGGGAGTTACTTGAAACACAAATTTGTACAGATCCCGTCATTAAAAACTATGTTAATCAATTTAAGGAGAAATTGTTTGAGTACCCGGAATTTCCTTCTGTTAGAGAGTATCTTTATTCTGAGATAAGTCAGCACTTTTCAAAAGACGATTTTGTATTTCTTTTAATTTGTCAAGAAGATAATTCAGATGTTAGAAAGAAAATCGAAAAAGTATTTGCACATAAAACAAAGGCTATCTATTGGAGAAACGGTGGCTCTTTCAAAGATGGAGATTTTATCGATTTTACTAATAGGCAACCACTTTCAGTTGACATTGAAGATATCATGAACGACTTAGAGGAAAGTCAGCAAGGGAAGATTAGGGTGATTTCAGAACGATACAATAAACAATTTAATAGTATTTCAACGGAGAAGGTAAGATGAACACCATCGATCTAAATCTACCTGTTGCAGAGATTATCAACCAGCATCCAGAAGTCAAGGACATTCTGGTGGAGCTTGGTTTCAAGCCCTTGGCTAATCCAGCTATGCTCAACACGGTTGGCAAAGTGACCAGTCTGAAGACAGGCTCCAAGATGACCAAGATTCCGTTAGACCGCATTCAACAGGTCTTGGAATGCAACGGTTACGAAGTGATTGGAGGAGAATAATGACAGACCAACGGATTGACATTTTGAAGAATATTCTCTTGGACCTGCACAATGGTGCCAGTCCAGAGTCTGTTCAGGACCAGTTTAATCAGCATTTCACGGGAGTTTCTGCCCTGGAAATCTCCATGATGGAGCATGAACTTATGTCCAGTGACACTGGTATCACTTTTGAAGACGTCATGAGCCTTTGCAATATCCACGCCAACCTCTTCAAAGGAGCCATTGCAGATGTGGAAGTGGCGGATATGGACCAGGAAGGCCACCCTGTCTATGTCTTCAAGCAGGAAAACCTGGCACTGCGGGCAGCTCTCTTACGCATCCGCCGTATCATTGACCAGTATGAGCAGACAGAGGATGCGGAGCTGAAAGACCAGCTCCTGCAAGGTTTGACACGCCAGTTTGACCTCTTGGGGCAGTTTGAAAACCACTATACCCGCAAGGAAAAAATCTTCTTTCCGATCATGGAGCGGTACGGTCACGATGCACCGCCTAAGGTCATGTGGGGTGTGGACGACGAGATTCGGGACCTCTTCAAGACAGCTCGAAAAACTCTCGAAAGCGGCGACATAGCAGCAACCAAAGCCCATTTTGAAACCTTTGCCAAGGAATTTGAAGAGATGATTTTTAAGGAGGAGGCCATTCTTCTCATGATTTTGTTGGAGATTTTCACCCAGGACGACTGGCTCCAAGTGGCAGCGGACAGCGACGCTTACGGCTACGCCATTGTCAAGCCGACAGCCAAGTGGGTACCTCATCGGGCGGTTTTTGGAGAAATCGCAGAGCAGCCAGCAGATAGCATTTCTCCGCAGCCAGCAGGACCAAACCAGCAGATTATCGACACGCCAGAAGGCCAGTTTACCATTACCTTCACACCCAAGGAAAAGTCAGAAACCGTTCAGGACAGGACTAGTCCGCAGACCTTTGGCAATGGTTATTTATCTGTTGAGCAAGCCAATCTTATCCTCAACCATTTACCGCTGGAATTAACCTTTGTCAACAAGGATGACATTTTCCAGTATTATAATGACAGCCATCCTATCGAAGACATGATTTTCAAACGGACGCCAAGCCAGATTGGACGCCATGTGGAGCTCTGCCATCCTCCCAAAATAGTGGACAAGGTCAAGAAGATTTTTGACTTGCTCCGTACAGGGCAAAAAGACCAGGTCACCATGTGGTTCAAGTCCGAGAGCATGGGCAAGTTTGTCTATGTGGTCTATAAGGCTGTCCGCGATGACCAAGGAGAGTTTCAAGGCGTTTTGGAGTATGTTCAGGATATTCAACCATTTTTTGAGATTGATAGCGATTTTCATCGGGATATCTAAATCATACCGGACCGCCCACAAGAGCGGTCCTTTGTGTTATAATGAGAACATGATTTCAGGAATTATTAACGTAAAAAAAGAGGCGGGGATGACCTCGCACGATGTTGTTTTTAAGCTCCGCAAGATTTTGCAGGAGAAGAAGATTGGGCATGGTGGGACCTTGGACCCAGATGTGACAGGCGTTCTGCCCATCGCAGTAGGCAAGGCCACTCGCATGATTGAGTACATGCAGGAAGAGGGAAAGATTTACGAGGGGGAGATTACCCTCGGTTATTCGACCACGACTGAAGATGCGTCGGGCGACCTCGTCGAGCGGACACCGGTTTTGGACATAGCAGAGCAGGCAGTTGATGAAGCTATGACAAGTTTTGTCGGGACCATTATCCAGATTCCGCCTATGTACTCTGCTGTCAAGGTCAAGGGCCGCAAACTCTACGAATACGCACGGGCGGGCGAAGAAGTTGAGCGTCCACAACGCCAAATCGACATTTACAGTTTTGAACGGACCAGCCCGATTGAACGAGCAGATGACTGTGCACGGTTCACCTTCCGAGTTCGCTGTGGCAAGGGCACCTATGTCCGTACCCTGTCTGTTGACCTAGGGGCTAAGTTGGGCTATGCCAGCCATATGTCCAAGCTAGAGCGTACAGGTTCAGCTGGTATGCATTTATCAGATGCCCTGACTATTGACGAAATCGCTGACAAGGTAGCTCAAGCTGACTATTCCTTCCTCCGTCCTATTGAGCAGGGAATTGGTGATTTGCCTATTGTTGATTTGACGATTGAGCAAGTTATTGATGCCAGATTTGGTCGTTTTATAAGCTTAGATAGTCAGGCGAATTTGTTGGCAGGTTTTCATAAGGAGAAACTGGTGGCTATCCTAGAAAAACGTGACCAAGTCTATAAGCCTCGCAAGGTTTTTCTTGAAGAAGTTTTAGCCTAGTTGTGATAAAATAAACACTATGAAGATTAGAACGATTAAAAATTATCAAGAACTCCATCAGGAAGAGCCGACTGTTTTGGTTCTAGGTTATTTTGATGGCATTCATCTGGGGCACAAGGCACTCCTGGACCGAGCTAGGAAGGTGGCGGATGAAAAGGGTTTGTCGGTGACCGTACTGACCTTTCCAGAGTCCCCTCGCCTAGCCTTTGCTCGTTTCGCTCCAGAGCTCTTGCTTCATTTGACCAGTCAAGAGGAACGCTATCGCCTCCTAGAAACATACGGTGTGGATCAGCTGGTTTTGACCAACTTTACCAGTGAATTTGCCAGCAATACTCCACAGCAGTTTTTGGACCGCTACATAAGAGGTCTTAATGCCCAGGTCTTGGTGGCGGGTTTTGATTATCATTTCGGAAATTGCAGAGCGGATGTGACAGACTTGACAGCCTTGTTTGACGGGCAAGTTGAAATTGTTGAAGAAGTCTGCCTAGATGGTGAAAAGGTATCATCTACCCGTATCCGACAAGCTATTCAAGCAGGAAATGTTGCATTAGCCAATCGTCTTCTTGGTTATACCTTTACGACAGAGGGAATTGTGGTGCATGGAGATGCCAGAGGCCGCACCATCGGCTATCCTACAGCAAATCTGGCTCCATTTGACCGAGTATATTTGCCATCAGAAGGGGTCTATGTAGCAGATGTTGAAGTGGATGGCAGACGCTACCGTGCCATGACTAGCGTAGGGAAAAATGTCACTTTTGACGGAACTGAAATGCGGATTGAGGCCCATATTTTTGGATTTGACCGCTTTATTTACGGTGAAAAAATCACTATTTTCTGGCTCGAAAAAATTCGCGACATGGTCAAATTTGATGGCATTGATAGCCTAATGGAACAGATGAAGTTGGATGAAGTATTCGCTTTGCAATGGGGGAAAAATGATTAAAAGAATAATTCAAGATCCCCGATATGAAAAAGGGATGACCTATCTAGCTATCGTTTATGTTTTTTTGATTATTCTTGAGTTGATAGATGCCAGCATTGCAAGTTCAGCTGGCTATAACGCCTTAGACTGGCTGCTTTGGTTTATCTTCGTCTGTGACTACTTTGTCAACCTCTATTATGCAGATGATAGTATAGACTACATTCAAACCCATATTTTAGAATTGATTGCGATTATTCCATTCGATTCCGTCTTTAGTTTTCTTCGTTTGGGGCGTTTGGCTCGGCTATTTAGATTGGTCAAAGTTGCCCGTATTTTTGCCCTTTCCAATCGTTTTTGGAATACGGTTAACAGGCTCTTACATACTAACAGTTTGTCCAAGGTCTTGATGTTAAACCTTTCGGCCGTTTTAATTGCTAGCGTCCTGTTATCAGCCATTGAAGGCAAATCCTTTTTTGACGCAGTTTGGTGGTCTATCGTTACTATGACAACCGTGGGTTATGGTGATATTGTTCCCCAAGATACCATTTCAAAAGTAATTGCCATCCTCTTGATGCTGGTTGGGATTAGTACCTTTGGTATGGTAACTTCAACCATTACCCGCTTTTTCTCTGAAACTGAGAAAGAAACTAAGTTGGATTTATTGCTTTCAAAAATGGATGAACAAACAGAGATGATCAAGCGACTAGAAGCTAAAATAGAAAGTTTAGAAAAATTAAGAGATTTAGACTAAAATTCCCTATTGAAAACTAGTTCAAAATGCATTATAATAGAATTGAAGGATAATGTAGAAGGGGGGATTAGTGGATGATTACGTTATTTTTATCACCGAGTTGTACCAGTTGCCGTAAGGCGCGTGCTTGGTTGACCAGTCACGAAGTCCCTTTTGTTGAACACAATATCATGACCAGCCCTTTGACGGCGGATGAACTGAAAAAGATATTGGCTTTGACGGAGAACGGAACAGATGACTTGATTTCCACTCGTTCCAAAGTTTTTCAAAAGTTAAATGTTGATGTGGATGAGTTGTCCATTAAGCAGTTGATTGAGCTGATTGAACTTTACCCAAGTCTTTTGCGCCGTCCCATTATTTTGGACGAGAAACGGATGCAGATCGGTTTCAATGAAGATGAAATTCGTGCATTCTTACCACGCAAATACCGCAAACAAGAACTAAAAAATGCTACATTGAGGGCAGAAATCGGATAAGAAAGATTGATTTAGAAGATATGAACAAAAATTATTCATATCCACTTGATTTTTCGTGGAGCACAGAGGAGATTTCCTCCGTGCTTTCTTTTTTAAATCAGGTGGAGGCAGCCTATGAAAAGGGTGCGGATGCAAGTGCTATCCTTACCAGCTATAAAGAATTTAAGGATGTTGTAAAGAGTAAGGGGCAGGAACGCCAGATTGATCGCGAATTTGAAGAAGTATCTGGCTATTCTACTTATCAAGTTATCAAGGCTGCTAAGGAAAAAGGAAAAGGAGTTATCCGTCTTGGAAACTAAGTATGTATTTGCCCAGTCTATAGTTTTATCCGCTGGGGATTTCTTGCGCCAACATCTAAATGATACATTGAAAATCGAAGAAAAGGCCAGTGCTAAAGATCTGGTGACGCATTTGGACAAGGAAGTCCAAGAATTCCTGACAACTAAGATTAAATCTGAATATCCCAATGATTTCATTTTGGGTGAAGAGGGTGGTGACGTCAGTTCTATTTTACATGGAAATGTTTGGGTCATCGATCCAATTGATGGAACTAGCAATTTTATTGCACAGAAAAATGATTTTGCCATTATGGTCGCCTATTTTGAAAACGGAGTTGGACAGTTTGGTCTGATTTATGATGTGATACAGGACAAGTTATTTCACGGAGGTGGAAACTTTCTAGTATGTTGTAATGAGGAGCCGTTAAAGCAACAGACATTTGCTCCCCTCCAGCAAAGTCTGATGGGCTTGAATGCTCAACTCTACGCAGCCAATCAACATGGCTTGGCTGACCTAGCAAATCAGACTTTAGGCACACGGTCAGTTGGCAGTGCAGGAATTGGCTTTTCCCATGTTTTAGAAGGAAGGTTATTTGCCTACGCTTCCTATTTGTATCCATGGGATTATGCCGCAGCAAGTATCTTAGGTCAAGGATTGGGATTTAGTTTGCTGAGTTTGGAGGCAGAAGTGCCCTCATATGATAAGAGAGAACATGTTATCCTCGTTGCCAATCAGCACTTAGAAGAAGTGAAGAGGTATTTATTCTAATGCAATTACCACAGGATTTTATTGACAAATATAGTGATTTGCTTGGTCCAGAAGCCCAAGCATTTTTTGAGAGTTTTGATGATCCAGCTATTTCAGGGTTTCGTGTCAATCCGCTAAAGGAAAATCAGTTGGCATTTGAACATTCAATTCCATATATGCCTTGGTCTTACTATGGTAAAGTTTCAGGTAAATCGCCTGAACACGTGACTGGTTTGGTCTATTCACAAGAACCAGCTGCCCAAGTTGTAGGACAGGTTGCCAGCCCTGAAAAGGGAATGAAGGTCTTAGATCTGGCTGCAGCACCGGGTGGAAAATCAACCCACCTGCTTTCTTATCTGGACAATACCGGACTGCTAGTGAGTAATGAAATTTCAAGCAAACGGGCAAAAATTCTAGCAGAAAATATTGAACGATTTGGAGCAAGAAATGTAGTCGTGACCAATGAATCTGCCGACCGTTTGGCCAAGGTCTTTCCAGCCTATTTTGACATGATTGTCTTAGATGCTCCTTGTTCTGGTGAAGGTATGTTCAGAAAGGATCCTGCTGCTATTCAATACTGGTCAAAAGACTATCCAGCCCAGTGTGCTAGTCTACAGCGAGAAATTTTAGAATCCGCTTTAGAAATGCTGGCTCCAGAAGGGCAGTTGATTTACTCGACCTGTACCTGGTCACCAGAGGAAAATGAAAAAATCGTCGCTTGGCTATTGGAGAATTATGAGCTAGAGTTGGTTGATATTCCCAAAATCAATGGCATGGCAGAAGGGATTGGCTACCCTCAAACGGCTCGCATGTATCCTCATCATTTTTCAGGCGAAGGGCAGTTTGTTGCAAAATTCAGATTTTTAGGGGAAACTAAGCAGAAAAAACTGAAGCCAGGGAAATCTAACCTAAATAGAGAGCAACAAGCTCTCTGGAAAGAATTTGAGAAGAAGCAATTAACGGTGCAGCTAACTGGCTTGTTACAGGTTTTTGGAGATAATCTCTATCTCTTGCCAGATGGATTGCCAGATTTGTCTAACGTTAAGATTGCACGAAATGGACTCCATTTAGGTACTTTCAAGAAGAAACGCTTTGAACCCAGTTTCGCCTTGGGTTTGGCCCTTCACAGTTCAGAAGTCAAGCATAGAGTAGACATCAGTCCAGATGACTTTGTAGCATATGTGGCTGGACAGACTGTTGCAGTTTCTAAGGACCTACCTAATGGTTGGTATCAGGTTGCAGTTCAAGGAAACGGTCTTGGATTTGCAAAAATTGTTTCTGGCACCCTAAAAAATGCCTTTCCAAAGGGCTTGAGATTTTAGTAGAAATAAGCAGATTTTTTTTGCAACTTGTCTTTTTATATGATATAGTGGATGAGTGGAAATAACTTGTAAATTCCTTGTAAAATACAAGGAAATCAAAAGGAGATTCCACTGAAAAATGTAAAGGAAAAAACGAAATGAAAAAAAAGCAGAAGCTTGGAATTGCAGCTTTGTTTCTTTTGAGTAGTGTAGCTCTTGCTGGTTGTTCCTCATGGATCGACCGTGGAGAGTCTATCACTGCAGTTGGATCTACAGCTCTTCAGCCTTTGGTTGAAGCCGCAGCAGATGAATTCGGTAGTGTCAATATCGGAAAATCTGTAAACGTTCAGGGTGGTGGATCAGGTACTGGTTTGTCACAGGTTCAGTCTGGAGCAGTTCAGATTGGTAATTCAGATGTATTTGCGGAAGAGAAGGACGGTATCGATGCTAGCAAATTGGTCGACCATCAGGTTGCCGTTGCGGGTCTGGCGGTTATCGTCAACGAGAAAGTTACTGTTGATGATATCACAACAGAAGATCTCCGTAAGATTTTCACAGGTGAGATTACAAACTGGAAAGAGCTAGGTGGAAAAGACTTACCTATTTCTATCATTAACCGTGCAGCAAGTTCAGGTTCCCGTGCCACATTTGATAGTATTATTATGGATGGTCATACAGCGGCACAAAGCCAAGAGCAGGATTCAAACGGGATGGTCAAGTCTATCGTAGCTCAAACACCGGGTGCTATTTCCTACTTGTCATTCGCTTATCTTGATGACTCAGTAAAAACCATCAAGCTAAACGGTGCTGAGCCAATTGCAGAAAACGTGGCAACCAATGCTTGGCCAATCTGGTCTTATGAGCATATGTACACCAAGGGTGAGCCAACTGAATTAACGGAGGAATTCTTGGACTACATGATGTCTGATGAGGTTCAAGATGGTATCGTTGAAAGCATGGGCTACATCTCTATCAATGATATGAAGGTTGAAAAGAGTGCTGATGGCACGGTGACAGAGAAGGAGTAAGCATGAAAAACGAACAACTAGCTAAAGAATTATCTTCTCCGTCTAAGAACTCTCGCTTGGAGAAGTTTGGTAAGGTTATTACCTTCCTTTGCCTCTCGCTCATTGTCTTTATCGTTGCCATGATTTTGATATTCGTAGCGCAACGTGGTTTATCGACTTTCTTTGTGGACGGTGTGAGCATCACTGATTTCTTGTTTGGAAGCAAGTGGGAACCAAGCTCTAAAATCTTTGGAGCTTTGCCGATGATTTCAGGTTCTTTCATCGTTACGATTTTGTCAGCCATCGTGGCTACTCCAATTGCCATTGGTGCAGCAGTTTTCATGACAGAAATCTCGCCAAAACGTGGTGCTAAAATCCTGCAACCTGTTATTGAGCTTCTAGTCGGTATTCCGTCAGTAGTATATGGTTTCATCGGTTTGCAAGTGGTTGTGCCTTTTGTACGCTCAATCTTCGGTGGTACTGGTTTTGGTATCTTGTCAGGGGTATTTGTCCTATTTGTCATGATTTTACCAACAGTAACCTTTATGACGGTCGATAGTTTGCGTGCTGTGCCACGTCACTACCGTGAAGCGAGTTTGGCCATGGGAGCCACTCGTTGGCAAACGATTTGGCGCGTTATCTTGAATGCTGCTAAGCCAGGTATTTTCACGGCCGTAATCTTCGGAATGGCGCGTGCCTTCGGTGAAGCCTTGGCGATTCAGATGGTAGTTGGTAACTCAGCGGTTATCCCAACTTCTCTCACAACGCCTGCAGCGACCTTGACTTCTGTATTGACCATGGGTATTGGTAATACGGTTATGGGAACAGTTCAAAACAATGTTCTTTGGTCCTTGGCTCTTGTCTTGCTCTTGATGAGCCTTATCTTTAACATGATTATGAAATTTATTACGAGAGAGGGTAAGAAAAACTATGCACGCTAAAAAATTCGATAAATTGGCGACTGGTATTCTTTACTCCATCGCTACGGTGATTGTCGTTATTTTGACATCACTTATTCTCTATATCTTGCTCCGCGGTTTGCCACATGTTGACTGGCATTTCTTGACCAGCAAATCCTCTTCATATAAAGCTGGTGGTGGTATCGGAATTCAGCTCTACAACTCATTCTTCCTATTGGTTGTAACGCTCTTGATTTCTGTTCCCTTGTCAACAGGTGCAGGGATTTACTTGGCTGAATATGCTAAGAAAGGTCCTTTGACAAACTTCATCCGTACCTGTATTGAGATTTTGTCATCTCTTCCATCCGTTGTCGTTGGTTTGTTTGGTTACTTGATTTTCGTTGTACAGTTTGAGTATGGATTCTCCATCTTGTCAGGAGCCTTGGCTCTTACAGTCTTTAACCTGCCACAGATGACCCGTAACGTTGAGGATAGCCTTCGTCACGTTCACCATACGCAACGTGAAGCTGGTTTGGCCCTTGGTTTATCTCGTTGGGAAACGGTTCTTCACGTAGTTATTCCTGAAGCACTGCCTGGTATTGTTACAGGTATTGTCTTGGCATCAGGTCGTATCTTTGGTGAAGCAGCTGCCCTCATCTATACAGCGGGTCAATCAGCACCAGCCCTTGACTGGTCAAACTGGAATCCATTGAGTGTTACGAGTCCGATTTCTATCTTCCGTCAATCTGAAACCCTTGCGGTTCATATTTGGAAGGTCAACAGCGAAGGGACAATCCCAGATGCAACTCAAGTGTCAGCTGGTTCAGCAGCCATCCTCTTGGTATTCATCTTGATTTTCAACCTTTCTGCTCGTTATATCGGTAAGAAACTTCATGCGAAAATGACTTCAGCGGCTTAGAAGTCTGACTAATAAGGAGAAAAAATGGCAGATTATAACTGGAATGAACGCCATATCATTACTTTCCCAGAAGAAAATATTGCCCTTTCGACAAAAGATGTTCATGTTTACTATGGTAAAAATGAAGCCATCAAGGGCATTGATATGCAGTTCGAGAAAAATAAAATTACAGCCTTGATTGGTCCATCGGGTTGTGGTAAATCAACCTATCTTCGCAGTCTGAATCGTATGAATGATACAATTGACATTGCTAAGGTAACAGGCCAAATCCTTTATGAAGGGATTGACATTAACAGACCAGATATGAACGTTTACGAAATTCGTAAGCATATCGGCATGGTTTTCCAACGTCCAAACCCATTTGCAAAATCAATTTATCGCAACATTACCTTTGCCCATGAGCGTGCGGGTGTGAAAGATAAAAAAGTTTTGGATGAGATCGTTGAAACTTCTCTTAAACAAGCAGCCCTTTGGGATCAAGTTAAAGACGATTTACACAAATCAGCCTTTACCTTGTCAGGTGGACAGCAGCAACGTTTGTGTATTGCGCGTGCGATTTCTGTAAAACCGCAAATCTTGCTTATGGATGAACCAGCCTCAGCCCTGGATCCAATCGCGACCATGCAATTGGAAGAAACCATGTTTGAATTGAAGAAAGACTACACCATTATCATCGTAACGCACAATATGCAACAGGCGGCCCGTGCAAGTGATTACACAGCTTTCTTCTATCTTGGCGACCTAATCGAGTATGACAAGACAGCTAATATCTTCCAAAATGCAAAACTCAAGTCAACTAATGACTATGTTTCTGGTCACTTTGGATAGAAAGGAAAACTATGACATCACCTATTTTACAAGTAAAAGATTTATCTGTTTACTACAATAAGAAAAAGGCTTTGAATAGTGTTTCAATTGATTTCTATCCAAATGAAATTACAGCCTTGATTGGTCCGTCAGGTTCTGGTAAGTCAACTCTCTTGCGTGCTATTAACCGTATGGGCGATTTGAACCCAGAAGTGACCTTGACTGGTGCTATTGATTACAATGGGAAAAATATTTACAGTCCTCGTACAGATACAGTAGACCTTCGCAAGGAAATCGGTATGGTTTTCCAACAACCGAATCCATTCCCTATGTCTATCTATGAGAATGTTGTTTACGGTCTTCGTATTAACGGTATTAAGGATAAGCAAATTCTTGATGAAACAGTTGAACGCGCTTTGACTGGTGCATCTATTTGGAACGAAGTTAAGGATCGTTTGCATGATTCGGCCGTAGGCTTATCAGGTGGTCAGCAGCAGCGTGTCTGTGTAGCCCGTGTACTGGCAACCAGTCCAAAGATTATCTTGTTGGATGAACCGACATCAGCCTTGGACCCAATTTCAGCTGGTAAGATTGAAGATACGCTTTATGGTTTGAAGGACAAATATACCATGGTCTTGGTAACGCGTTCGATGCAACAAGCGTCACGTATTTCAGATAGAACTGGTTTCTTCTTGGACGGAGATTTGATCGAGTATGACTTGACCAAAGAAATGTTCCTCAGTCCGAAACGTAAAGAAACAGAGGACTACATCACAGGTAAATTCGGCTAGGCCGTAAGAAATAGAAAAGAGGTTCGTATGTTAAGAGCTCAGTTTGAAGAAGAATTAGGCAAACTCCATAATCAATTTTATGCCATGGGTAACGAAGTGTTGGCACAAATCAATAATGCCGTTCGTGCTTTCACCACTCATGATCGTGAGTTAGCAAAAGAAGTGATTGAAGCGGATAAGAAAATCAATGCTTTTGAAGTGAAACTAGAGAAAAAATCACTTGAAATCATTGCCCTTCAACAACCTGTTTCAACAGACCTTCGTCGTGTTATCACTGTTTTGAAGGCTACTAGTGACTTGGAGCGTATGGGTGACCATGCTGTTTCAGTTGCCAAGGCTGCGATTCGTATGAAGGGGGAAGTTCGCATTCCTGTTGTTGAAGAAGAAATCAAGAAAATGGGTCGCGAGGTTCGTCAACTAGTAGAGCAAACCTTGGAACTTTACCTTGGTGATGCGGACATGGAGCGTGCTTATGAAGTAGCGGCACGTGACGAAGTGGTCAATGATTTTTACTCATCTATCCAAGAATTGACAACTGAGGAAATCAAGAAAAATCCGGATTCTTTGGTTGCTGGTCGTGACTATTTCCAAGTGTTGACTTACTTGGAACGTGTTGGTGACTATGCTAAAAATATCTGTGAGTGGGTTGTTTACCTACGAACTGGCGACATCACTGAATTGTAAGATGGAAGTCCGAAAGGACTTCTTTTTGTATGGAATAAGAATGTGCTACCTACCTTTAGTTTGCTTTAAGTTTTTCATTTTATACTATTTTTATCATCAGATAGTTACCATTATTCTGATAAATATAAATTGAAAAGAGGAATTTCATGTCAATCATCAATCTATTAAAGTCGCAATCGAAAACAGTATTGGCAGCGGTTGCTATAACTGCGGCCACTGTAGGATTTGCTGGTGGGATGTCAGTTGCAAAAAGTGTAGGAAATGCGACTAGTCAAAGCCAAGCCACTTTGGCGCAAAACCAAGATAATTCAATCGTTGGAAACCAACCCCCTCCAGCACCTAATGGTCGTTTACGAGGTAAGCCTCCTGGCAAAAATGGAGCAATGCGAGGAGTGCCGTCCGATTACAATGCTAATACTAATAGAATGTCACCTAATCAAGCTACAATACCGCCCGATGTCACAAGTGGTTCTAGTCAGTCGAATACTTCCTCTGATGAAGTCAATGCCCTAAAAGAGAAAAATAAAGAAATAAAAGCACAAATTTCAGGTAGTTCCGTGACATCAAACCAATAGGAAAAATAAGAAAAAAGTGGTATAATTGACCCAGCTTTGTTGGTCATACAGAGTGAACTCGATAAAAGTGACAGAAAATCAAAGTTCAAGTTCTTCCTTAGTTCCTTGAACGATTTTACATAGTAGAAAAAGGTGAAAAATATGATAAAGATTTTGTTGGTAGAAGATGATTTAAGTCTATCTAACTCCGTTTTTGACTTCCTAGATGACTTTGCAGATGTCATGCAGGTTTTTGATGGAGAAGAAGGAATTTACGAGGCTGAGTCAGGTGTGTATGACCTTATTCTCTTGGACTTGATGTTGCCTGAGAAGGATGGCTTCCAAGTCTTGAAAGAATTGCGTGAAAAAGGAGTGACAACCCCTGTTCTGATTACAACAGCCAAGGAAAGTCTTGAAGATAAAGGTCACGGATTTGAATTGGGTGCGGACGATTATTTGACCAAGCCTTTCTATTTGGAAGAGTTGAAAATGCGTATTCAAGCCCTCCTTAAACGTTCAGGTAAATTCAACGACAATCAATTGACCTACGGTGATGTGACAGTTGATCTTGCGACTAATTCCACTAAGGTAGATGGTAAAGAAGTTGAACTACTGGGCAAAGAGTTTGAACTATTGGTCTATTTCCTACAAAATCAAAATGTTATCCTACCTAAGACACAGATTTTCGATCGCTTGTGGGGATTTGACAGCGATACGACCATTTCAGTAGTGGAAGTTTATGTGTCAAAAGTTCGTAAAAAATTGAAAGGAACGGCCTTCGGAGAAAATCTGCAAACCCTTCGCAGTGTCGGCTACATTCTAAAGAATGTTTAAGAGATATAAAAAGATTGTCAATACGGAAAGTTTTTCCTTCTTCATTCGCTATTTTGCTGTATTTACCCTGATATTTGGTTTGATGACAGCCATCATCTTTCAGCTCATGCGCTCCACTATGTATCAGACGACAGATGATACACTAAGTCGGATTAAGGATGAACCCTCTATGATGATTGGTTTTGCAATTGCGCGGACCTATGAGCCAGATTCTGAATTTATTATCCATGATGAAAGTGAGCAACCTTCTGCAACAACTTCCACCTCAACTACGGCTTCATCGGAGGCTCCACCACCAAAGGATAAGAAAGGTGATCAACCAATGAGGTTAGGCACCAATACCCATGTTTTGCTCTATAGCAAGAGTGGTGCGCTTTTGAACCCGGATAATTTTACAGGTTTATCCGATTTGAAAGTCGATAAAGAAAAGTTGGGGGAAATCAAGGAGTTGACGGTTGAAACTCCATTTGGTTCTGAGGAACATTACCGCTATATAACGGTTGAATTATCCGCGGAGGATTTGGGCTATTATTCTAACTATGATATTACCTGCGCAACGATTTTGGTCAATGTCAGCCAGATAAAGTCTTCTATTGGAACTTATGAATCGACTGTAGCTGTAGTTATGATTTCTGCTTGGTTGATTTCGATTGTCGCTAGTATTTACTTGGCTAATCTCAGCATGAAACCTATTTTAATTAGCTATCAAAAGCAAAAGGATTTTGTTGAGAATGCTAGCCACGAATTGCGTACACCACTAGCGGTATTGCAAAATCGTTTGGAAAGTCTATTCCGTCATCCAGAAGCAACGATTTTGGACAGTAGTGAGAGTATTGGTTCTAGTCTGGAAGAAGTACGAAATATGCGCCTACTGACGACCAATCTGCTTAATCTTGCTCGGCGTGATGATGGATTTAAGCTAGATATAGTAGAGGTGAGCCCTGCCTACTTGGATGAAGTATTTGAAAACTATCGTATCATTGCTGAGGAAAATGGCAAGAAATTTAAGTGTAACAATCTCATTCAAAAGTCCTTCCGAACGGACAGGGTTCTGTTGAAGCAATTATTAACGATATTATTTGATAATGCAATGAAATACACGGATGAGAATGGTGACATTCACATTACGGCTACTATGAAGGAGCGCTATGTTTCCATCGCTGTAGCTGATAATGGTCTAGGTATCTCAGATGCAGATAAGAAGAAAATATTTGACCGCTTTTATAGGGTTGATAAGGCACGGACACGCCAAAAAGGTGGTTTTGGTCTGGGACTTTCTTTGGCTCAACAGATTATCAAATCCCTCAATGGTCAAATTCTTGTCAAAGATAATCAACCAAAAGGGAGTATTTTTGAAGTCCACCTTCCTAAATAATACTAGTTAGATTAGTTCTTGATTTTATGAGATGAGATAAAAAAGAGGAGTGGTGAAAACTTGAAACTGGTTTTCCTACTCCTCTTTTTGGTCAAGTGTGATATACTAATTTGTAAGAGCTCTGGAATCTGTCATTTTGCTAGTTCAAGAGCCAATAGTTGTTAGGAGTGAACAATGAAAGAGTATTTCTATGCCCGAAAATTACCCCTTATTTGCCTCCTCAGTCTTTCGGTGATCACTTTGACTGCTTGTTCAACTGACCAAGTAGCAGACAAACTAAAAGACCTGCAATTTGAATTTGTTCAGGAGAAAAAAGAACGTGAAGTAGAATTGTCTGCGCTAAGGGAAGAAGTTGCGGGGAATTTTTATTTTCAAGAGTTGGATACAGACAGGGAACGGCGTGTCTATCTCCAATTTGTTAATGGCTTGAGAAAAAGAGAAAGCAGGATTGAGATTGATTCGGTCAATCAGGAAACCTATACTCGTGTCTATTTTTCTGTTGCCAATGATTTCCCGGAATACTATTGGTTAACGGATGCCATGGTTGATGGGATTGGTTTTTCAGACTTATCAAATCCTATCTATCCTGATGATGCTGAGCAAGTCAGTTGGCAACTTGAAAATCTTGCTCGAACTATTATCGAACAGGCTCCCCAGGGTTCAGATTATGAGATGGTCAAGTTTTTCTACGAAACCATTATCAAACAAACTGACTATGATTTAGAGGCCCTGTCCAATGACAGTCTTTCTTGGAAAGAACAGGGGATTACCAGTGTTCTTCTTGAACGGAAATCTGTATGTGCAGGCTATAGCCGAACCTTTCAGTATCTATGTAAATTAGCTGGTATAGATTGTATCTATGTGAGTGGAATGGCCAATAGTGAGCAGGGAAACCAAATCGGCCATGCATGGAACCTGGTTCAGATTGATGGTCAGTACTACGGTATTGATACGACCTGGGGTGATCCTGTCTTTGAAGAAGCCATGGGTGGTCAAGCGAAATCAGATATTTCTTATGACTATCTCTGTGTTACGGATGAATTTTTAAATAGAAGTCGAAAGGCTGATAGTGATTTACTGGCTTACTGGGGCAAGGAATACCCTTTTCAGTCAAGGCCTTTGACCTATCCATCTGCTCAAGATAATTCCCTTAATTATTATATGCAGATGGGAGCCTATTTCCCAAGCTTTGATGAGCTAGCCATCTTAGAAAGTGTTCGTCAGCAGAAAGAGCAGGGTGCAGAGAGGATTTTTCTGCAATTCGCAAACCAGCAAGCCTTGCAAGAAATGGTGAATTTAGCAGGCAGCGACAATAATTCCCTCTTTGATGCCCTGGGTTATGTCTATACCTATCAGTACTATTATAATAACCAGACCTATACATTTGAAGTGACTGGTTGGTGAGTATGAGAGAATAAAAAAAAGGAAACCCGAAGGTTTCTTTTTTTATTAAGCAAGTTTTGATGCAAGACGTGCTTTGTCGCGGCTTGCTTTGTTTTTGTGAATCAAACCTTTAGTTTCTGCTTTATCGATTGCTGAGCTAGCAGCGCGGAAAAGCTCTTCAGATGGGTTAGCTTCAAATGCTTTAATTGCAGTACGCATAGCTGATTTTTGTGCTGAGTTTTTCTCGTTTTGTTTAACGTTCAATTCAGCGCGTTTGATAGCTGACTTAATGTTTGCCAATGGTTTCACCTCCACCCTTTCTTGTACTAACTATACCATTATATCTGAAAAGACTTGATTTGACAAGTGAAAATTATTATTTTAGATAAATTTTATCGATTTCGTGGTTTTCAGCCTTATGAAGTATGATGTCGGCTCTGTTTCTCGTTGGCTCGATATATTTTTCTAGGTTAGCGAGATTGATATTCTTCCAGGTATTTTGTGCAATGGCGATGATTTCAGGATAGGTCATTCGTGTAAAACGATGGTAATAGTTGCTGGGGTCATTTTTAGCTAATGTCAATAATTTTTGAAAACGTTCCAAATACCAAGTTTCAATATGTTCCACATCGGCATCAACGTATATAGACAAGTCAAAATAATCGCTGACATAAAGTCGTTGGTTTTGTGGATTTTGAAACACATTGATACCCTCGACAATGAGAAAGTCTGGAGCCTTAATTTCCTGAAGCTGATCAGGTATGATGTCATAAATCTCATGAGAATAGACAGGGATTTGACAATCGTAACCATTTTTTATTTTATCTAGGAAATCAATCAATTTTTCCATATCATAGGACTCTGGAAATCCTTTTTTGTTCAGTAGCTGGCGCTCTTCCAGAATGGCATTTGGATAGAGGAAGCCATCTGTTGTGACCAATTCAACCTTGGCGTGTTTAAAGGTACGGGCGATAAGAATTTGAAGCAGGCGGCTGGTGGTGGATTTTCCTACGGCCACACTACCAGAAACACCGATAATAAAGGGCTGAGGCTTGATGGATTTTTGTAAGAAGAGGCTCTTAGTGAAATTGAGATCCTTTCTAGCCTTTCGATAAATATGAATAAGGTTGATAAGAGGCAGATAGATATCTGATACTTCATGAAGCTGGATACGGTCATTGAAACTCTTGATAGAATTGAGTTCTTTTTGGCTCAGGGGAATAGTGGTCTTCCGATGGAGCTGTTGCCAGGTTTTTCGGTCGATTTCTTCAAAATTTAAAAATTCATTCTTCATAGTTTATTCTTTCTAACAGAAGTAAGCGTTTTACATAATACTTACATTTTATCATATTTTCCAATCTTGCAAAACTCTTGAAAACGTTTTTAAGAAATGATATAATCGGAGTATGTCTAATATGTATTATGAAAAGAATCCAAGTGCAGCACATGATATTCATGAACTCCGTGTCAGCTTGCTGGATACTCCGATGACCTTTTTTACAGACGCAGGTGTATTTAGTAAGAAAATGGTTGATTATGGAAGTCAAGTGCTTTTAAAGTCCCTTGATGTTGCGGAGGGAAAAACTCTCTTGGATGTGGGTTGTGGCTACGGACCTCTGGGATTGACCTTAGCAAAAGTCTATGACCTAGATGTTACCATGATTGATGTCAATAGCAGAGCTTTAGAGTTAGCAGAAAAAAATGCTGAGAAAAATGGTGTTTCTGCGACAATTTTCCAATCCGATGTTTATGAAGCAGTTGAGGGTAGTTTTGATTATGTGATTTCTAACCCTCCCATTCGAGCTGGTAAGTCAGTTGTACATGAAGTGATTACAGGTGCCAAGGAACATTTGATTGACGGTGGTAGCTTAACTATTGTTATCCAGAAAAAACAAGGGGCACCGAGCGCTAAAAAACGGATGGAAGAAGTGTTTGGGAATTGCCAGATTATTAAAAAAGATAAGGGATACTATATCCTTGAAAGTGTGAAAGAATGAGAGCTGTTGATTTAATTCAGAAAAAACGTGATGGCTTGGAGTTGACTACAGAGGAAATTCAGTGGTTGATTGATGGCTATGTGGATGGCAGTGTACCTGATTACCAAATGTCAGCCTTGGCTATGGCGATTTACTTTAAAGGAATGTCTACAAGAGAGATTTCAGATTTAACCATGGCTATGGTGCATTCGGGTGAGGAAATTGACCTTTCAGCGATTGCAGGTGTAAAGGTTGATAAGCACTCAACTGGTGGTGTAGGTGATAAGGTTACCTTGATTTTGGCACCGCTTGTGGCAAGTTTTGGTGTTCCCGTTGCAAAGATGAGCGGTCGAGGTCTGGGCCACACAGGTGGCACACTTGATAAGTTAGAATCTATCAAGGGCTACCAAATTGAAGTGAGTCAAGACGACTTTATCAAGCAGGTGCAGGATATAGGTGTAGCCGTTATCGGTCAGTCAGACAATCTGGTTAAGGCTGACAAATTGCTTTATGCCCTACGTGATGTGACGGCAACTGTGGATATCATTCCTCTGATTGCAAGCTCTGTCATGTCTAAAAAGATTGCGGCGGGTGCCGATGCCATTCTTCTTGATGTAACTGTTGGCGAAGGTGCCTTCATGAAGAACATCGAAGATGCGCGTGTTCTTGCTCGAACAATGGTAGACCTTGGAAAAGCTGTAGGTAGAAAAACTGTAGCTGTCTTGACGGATATGTCCCAGCCAGTAGGTACCTCTATTGGTAACCGTTTGGAAATTCTAGAAGCTATCGACATTCTAAAGGGAAATGGCAGAGAAGATGTGACAGAATTCATCTGTGAATTGGCTCAAATCATGCTTGGTTTGGCAAATGTTGAAAAGACTGTGGAAGAAGTTCGCCAGCATATCGAAAACGGATCTGCCCTCAAGAAATTTGAAGAGATGGTTGTGGCTCAGGGTGGTGATTTAGAAGACTTATATCGTCCGGTTCAAGTTTCTAATCAGGTTGACGTACTCTCTGATGAAGATGGTTACATCGTTGGACTTCCAGCCTTGGAATTCGGTCTATTTGCTATGAGAATTGGTGCTGGTCGGGCTGTTAAGACAGATGATTTGGACTATGAAACAGGAATTGTCTTCCATAAGAAAGTCGGAGAAGGGATTGCCAAGGGTGAAAAAATCGCAACAATTTACGCAAATGAAAATATTTCGGAAAATTTGCTTACAAATTTCAAGAAAAATGTTAAAATAGATAAAGTAAGTGTAAAAACGAAAGAAATCATCGAGATTATTTCATAATGTACGGAGAAAGTATGAAACTTAATAAATATATCGATCATACCATTTTAAAGCCAGAAACTACTAAAGAACAGGTTGCTCAGATTTTGGCAGAAGCCAAAGAATACGACTTTGCTAGTGTTTGTGTCAATCCTACTTGGGTAGCCTACGCAGCCCAAGAATTGAAGGATAGTGACGTTAAAGTTTGTACCGTCATCGGTTTCCCTCTAGGTGCCAATACACCAGCTGTAAAGGCTTTTGAAACCAAAGATGCTATTGAAAACGGTGCTGATGAAATTGATATGGTCATCAATATCGGTGCTTTGAAGTCTAAAAATGATGAATTGGTCTTAGAAGATATCAAGGCCGTGGTAGAAGTGAGTGGGGAAAAACTTGTCAAAGTCATTATCGAAACCTGCCTGTTGACAGAAGAGGAAAAAGTAAAAGCTTGCCAATTGTCAAAAGAAGCGGGTGCAGATTTCGTCAAGACCTCAACTGGCTTCTCAACAGGTGGTGCAACTGTTGAAGACGTTGCACTCATGAGAAAAACGGTTGGCCCAGATATGGGTGTCAAAGCTTCTGGTGGTGCTCGTTCTTATGAAGATGCCATTGCCTTCATTGAAGCAGGTGCAACTCGTATCGGAGCTTCTTCAGGTGTAGCCATTATGAAGGGAGAAAAGGCGGATGGCGACTACTAATCTACTTGATTTGGTTGTGGAAAATAGCCGTCATGCGTATGTTCCCTATTCCCACTTTCCAGTAAGTGCAGTCTTGGTTGCTAAAGATGGTCAAATATTTACAGGAGTAAATATCGAAAACGCAAGCTTTGGTCTTACCAATTGTGCGGAAAAAACAGCAATCTTTAAGGCTGTTTCTGAGGGGGTTCTTGATTTTTCTGAAATCGTCATTTATGGTGAAACAGAAAAGCCAATCTCTCCTTGTGGGGCTTGTCGTCAAGTGATGGCAGAATTTTTTGAACAGGATCTAAAAGTGACCTTGGTCGCTAAAGATAAATCGACAGTCGAGATGACAGTCGGGGAATTACTTCCATATTCTTTTACAGACTTGACCTAAGTTTGTAAGCCAGTCTTTAGACTGAAACCATTTATCATTGCAACGAAATGTTGCCAAAGAATTTTTTAGGAGGGTTCAGAAATGAACAAGAAACTTGTTGGTTTGGGTGTTGTATCACTTGCAGCACTTACTCTTGCTGCCTGCGGTAGCCGTACATCAAATAGCTCATCAAGTAGCGAAACTGCTGAGTCATCAGTAAAAGCTGCGATCGTTACTGATATCGGTGGTGTTGATGACCGTTCATTCAACCAATCAGCTTGGGAAGGTTTGACTGCATGGGGTAAAGAAGCTGGTTTTGAAAAAGGTAATGGCTATGACTACTTCCAATCAGCTAGCGAATCTGACTATGTAACGAACCTTGATTCAGCTGTTTCAGGTGGGTACAACCTTGTGTTTGGTATCGGTTTTGCCTTGGAATCTGCAATTGCAGAAGTTGCTCCAAATAACACTGATACACATTATGTAATCGTAGACTCTGTTGTACCAGATCTTGATAACGTAGTTAGCGTTGGTTTTGCTGATCACCAAGCATCATACTTGGCAGGTGTTGCAGCGGCTAAATCAACAAAATCTAACCACGTTGGTTTCATCGGTGGTATGGAAGGTGTCGTAATCGACCGCTTTGAAGCTGGTTTCGTAGCAGGTGCCAAATCTGTTAACCCATCTATCAAAGTAACAGTTGACTACGCTGGCTCATTTGGTGATGCTGCTAAGGGTCAAACACTTGCTGCTGCTCAATACGCTGCAGGTGCTGACGTAATCTTCCACGCATCAGGTGGTACAGGTAACGGTGTATTTGCTGCTGCAAAAGCTGAAAACGAAACTCGTAACGAAGCTGATAAAGTTTGGGTAATTGGTGTTGACCGTGACCAATCTGCAGAGGGTGAGTACACATCTAAAGATGGTAAAGCTTCTAACTTCGTATTGGCTTCTACAATCAAAGAGGTTGGTACTGCTGTTAAAGATATCGCAACAAAAGCTGTTGCAGGAGAATTCCCTGGTGGTACTGTAGTTCAATTCTCGCTTGCAGATAAAGGTGTAGAATTGGCTGAAACCAACCTTTCAGAAGATGCTTCAAAAGCTATCGCTGAAGCGAAACAAGCAATCATCGATGGTAAGGTTGAAGTTCCAGAAACTCCAGAAAACTAATCTTTTGAATTAGAATTTTCCGAAGCGGCGGCTGAAATCGGTCGCCCTTTTCGGAGCTGAGAATTTTTCTCAGTAAAGCCTATCAGAAGCTGATAGGTTTTACTGACAAAAATGATAGTCAGAAAGGAAGAAGATTATGACTAGGGATAATGTCATTGAAATGCGCAATATTACCAAGATTTTTGGTGAATTTGTAGCAAATGACCACATCAACTTACATGTCAGACGAGGTGAAATCCACGCCCTTCTTGGTGAAAATGGCGCTGGTAAATCAACTCTTATGAATATGTTGGCAGGTCTTTTGGAGCCTACCAGCGGAGAAATTGCAATTAACGGTGAGGTTGTATCAATTGACTCACCTTCTAAAGCTGCCCATTTAGGTATTGGTATGGTGCACCAGCACTTTATGCTGGTTGATGCTTTCACAGTTGCTGAAAATATCATTCTTGGTTCAGAAACAACCAAGGCAGGTGTGATTGACCTCAAAAAAGCCATTGCTGAAATCAAAGAATTGTCCGAGCGTTACGGCCTAGAAGTTGATCCGACAGCTAAAGTAGCAGATATTTCTGTCGGAGCTCAACAGCGCGTAGAGATTTTGAAGACCCTCTATCGTGGTGCAGACCTCTTAATTTTTGACGAGCCAACGGCTGTTTTGACTCCTGCGGAAATAGCAGAGCTTCTCAAAATCATGAAGAAATTGATTGAAGAAGGCAAGTCTATCATTCTGATTACTCACAAATTGGATGAAATTCGTGCTGTTGCGGATCGTGTTACTGTTATTCGTCGTGGTAAATCCATTGAAACAGTTGATGTTGCTGGTGCAACCAACCAAGATCTTGCGGAGTGGATGGTTGGTCGTTCTGTATCCTTCAAAACAGAAAAAATTGCTTCAAATCCCAAGGAAGTTATCCTATCTATCAAGGATTTGGTAGTAAACGAAAACCGTGGCATTCCGGCAGTTAAAGGCCTTAATCTTGAAGTTCGAGCTGGAGAAGTAGTTGGTATTGCTGGTATCGATGGAAATGGACAGAGTGAGCTTATCCAAGCCATTACAGGTTTGCGTAAGGTAAAATCAGGTTCCATTACCATCAAGGGTGAGGAAGTTGTTGGTAAAACACCTCGTAAAATCACTGAGATGCAGGTCAGCCACGTTCCTGAAGATCGTCACCGTGATGGCTTGGTATTGCAAATGTCTGTTGCAGAAAATATTGCTTTGCAGACATACTATAAAGAGCCAAACTCTAAGAATGGTATTCTGAATTACAATATTATCAATGAAAAGGCACGTCAGCTAATGCAAGAGTTCGATGTGCGTGGTGCCAGTGAGTTAGTTCCTTCTAAGGCCTTGTCAGGTGGTAACCAGCAGAAAGCCATTATCGCCCGTGAAATTGACCGTAACCCAGATCTTCTCATCGTTAGCCAACCAACTCGTGGTTTGGACGTTGGTGCTATCGAGTACATTCGTAAACGTTTGATTACAGAGCGTGACAAGGGCAAGGCAGTTCTTGTTGTCAGCTTTGAATTGGATGAAATTTTGGATGTTTCAGACCGCATTGCTGTTATCCATGACGGTACTATTCATGGTATCGTAGATCCTGCGACGACAAACAAGCAGGAGTTGGGTGTCTTGATGGCAGGTGGAAAATTAGAGAAGGGAGAAAGTCATGCCTAAGAAATATCACAATGTGGCCCTTCCGTTCATGGCAGTATTTTCTGGTCTGTTGTTAGGTGCCATTATCATGCTTGTCTTCGGTTATGACCCAATTTGGGGCTACGAAGAACTATTCTATTCAGCTTTTGGTAATGTGAAATCAATCGGTGAAATTTTCCGTGCTATGGCACCACTGATTTTTACCGCTTTAGGTTTCGCAGTAGCTAGCCGTGCTGGTTTCTTCAACGTCGGTTTGCCTGGTCAAGCCTATGTGGGCTGGGTATTCGCAGGTTGGTTTGCCTTGTCAAATCCAGATTTGCCCCGTCCAGTTCTTATTTTAGCGACAGTAGTTATTGCCATGATTGCTGGTGGTATAGCTGGTTCTATTCCAGGTATCTTGCGTGCCTATCTTGGTACCAGTGAAGTTATCGTCACAATCATGATGAACTACATCTTGCTTTACTCATGTAACTATATCATTCGTGAAATATTTGCTGATGATTTGATGAAGAATACGGATTCGACGATCAACGTTTCAGCCAATGCTTCCTACCAGACAGAATGGCTCCGCGCTTTGACAGACAATTCACGGATGAACTTGGGTATCTTCTTTGCAATCGTTGCTGTCGTTGTTATTTGGTTCCTCTTGACCAAAACAACTCTTGGTTTTGAAATTCGTTCAGTTGGTTTGAACCCAACGGCATCCGACTACGCAGGTATGTCAGCTAAACGTACCATCATTCTTTCAATGGTTATCTCAGGTGCCCTTGCGGGTCTTGCTGGTGCTATCCAGGGTCTTGGTACCTTCCAAAATGTCTACATTCAAAGTGGTAATTTGGATATTGGTTTCAACGGTATGTCTGTTGCTCTCTTGGCTTCAAACTCACCGCTCGGTATCCCATTGGCAGCCTTCCTATTTGGTGTTCTCTCTGTTGGGGCACCAGGTATGGTTCGTGCCCAAATTCCACCTGAATTGATAAACGTTGTAACAGCGTCTATCATCTTCTTCATCGGTGTGAAATTTATCTTTGAGCAATTGCTTAAAGCAAAAAATAAAGCGAAAGGAGCGAAATAAGATGAATATTTCCATTCTTGCCTTACTCATTTCGCAGATGTTAATCTACTCAGCACCTCTGATTTTTACAAGTCTTGGTGGTGTCTTCTCTGAACGTGGCGGTATCGTAAACGTTGGTTTGGAAGGAATCATGGTAATTGGTGCTTTTGCCGGTGTTGTCTTCAACATTGAATTTGCTGAAACCTTTGGGAAAGCAACTCCTTTGTTAGCGATCCTAGTTGGTGGTTTAGCAGGTGTCTTATTTGCAGCAATTCACGCTATGGCTACCATTAACTTCCGTGCAGACCACGTCGTATCTGGTACAGTGTTGAACCTTCTAGCTCCAGCCTTGGGTGTCTTCCTTGTCAAAGTAATTTACAACAAGGGTCAAACAGACAGTATTACTCAGTCATTTGGTAAGTTTTCATTCCCAGTATTGGCTGATATTCCGGTTATTGGAGATATTTTCTTTAAGAATACGAGTTTGATGGGCTATGTTGCTATTGCAACAGCATTCCTGGCATGGTTCATTCTCTATAAGACTAAGTTCGGCCTTCGTCTTCGCTCAGTTGGTGAACACCCACAAGCAGCTGATACACTTGGTATCAATGTTTATGCTATGCGTTATGCAGGTGTATTGATTGCTGGTTTCCTTGGTGGTGTTGGTGGTGCAGTAAGTGCCCAATCCGTAAACATCAACTTTTCAGCAACAACAATCGTTGGCTCAGGTTTCATTGCCTTGGCTGCCGTTATCTTTGGTAAGTGGAACCCAATTGGTGCCATGTTAGCTAGTCTTTTCTTTGGATTATCTCAAAGTTTGGCGGTAGTAGGTAGCCAGCTTCCAGGTTTGAAAGATATCCCAACCGTATATCTCCAAATTGCGCCTTATCTAATCACAGTCGTAGCTCTCTCTGCCTTCTTCGGAAAAGCAGTAGCACCAAAAGCTGATGGTGTTAACTATATTAAATCTAAGTAATAAAAAGGTCCAGTGGACCTTTTTATCATGAGCTTGAAAACTGGAGAGCGAATAACAACCCCGACGGGTTGTTTTATCATGAGCTTGAAAACTGGAGAGCGAATAACAACCCCGACGGGTTGTTTTTTCATGAGCATGAAAACATGATGGTGAGTAAAGGTCCAGTGGACCTTTTTATCATGAGCTTGAAAATCAGAAGGCAAACTAGTCTGGCAGCATAGGTGACACTTTTTGCTCGAAATTAAAATCCATCTTCTGCCTAATATAGATTTTTATGTTATACTTGGTTACTCGAGAATATGTGAGGAGGAAAGTTATGGCTAGACGCCTAGTTTTGAATATTGCAATGAGTTTAGACGGTTATATCGCTCGAACAGACGGGAGTTATGATTGGATAGAGGGGCATGGTACAGATAAATATGACACGACCTTGCAATTCGATAATCCCGCATTTTTCAGTAGCTGTGATACGGTCATCATGGGGCGAAAATCATTGGAAGATTGCCCTCTGGAGATGATTGAGGGATATCAGGAAAAGCAGTTTATCATTGCCAGTCGTTCTGAATATGCTAACTATAACAATGTACGATTTGTAAAGGACATTGTTGCAGAAATCGAGCAATTGCGAGCAGAAGAAGGTGGTGATATCTGGCTTTTTGGTGGTGCTAGCTTGGTTCAAACCTGTCTAGAAGCTGGAGTGATTGACCATTTCATTATTGGGATTATTCCAATAATCTTAGGTGAGGGTATTTCACTTTTTGATAGACTGCCCAAAGAACAGAAATTGATTTTAGTAGAATCAACAGTCGCTGATGGCATTGCCATGTTACGGTATGATATACGAAAATAGAAAAAAGGTGGACCAATGGTTCACCTTTTTAGTCTACTTAGTTTTTAACACCAACAGCAATTTCTGGGTTGGCGAAAGCATCATCAATGATGTCTTTCAATTGCTTAGCAGAAGCTTGCATTTTTTGCAATTCTGAATCGTTCAATGGGATGTTTACTGGACGAACGATACCGTGTGCACCGATGATAGCTGGTTGACCGATGAAGACATCTTCAACACCCTTATATTGACCAGCTTGGTAAACTGACAATGGAAGAACTGCATTTTCATCGTCAAAGATTGCTTTTGTGATACGAGCAAGAGCAACACCGATACCGTAGTAAGTAGCACCTTTTTTGTTGATGATAGAGTAAGCAGCGTCACGAACGGATACAAACAAGTCAACAAGACCTTGCTCATCGATGTCGCGATTGTCTTGCAACCAATCATACAATTTCACACCAGCAACGTTAGCGTGTGACCATACCGCAAATTCAGAGTCACCGTGTTCACCCATGATGTAAGCATGGACAGAACGTGCGTCGATACCGATTTTTTCAGCCAAAGCATGACGGAAGCGAGCTGAGTCAAGAGAAGTACCAGAACCGATAACGCGTTCTTTAGGGAAACCTGAGAATTTCCAAGTTGAGTACGTCAAAACGTCAACTGGGTTAGCAGCAACAAGGAAGATACCGTTGAAACCAGAGTTAACGATTTCAGTAACGATTTGTTGGTTGATACGAAGGTTTTTCTCTACCAATTCAAGACGAGTTTCACCTGGTTTTTGTGGCAAACCAGCTGTCAAAACAACTAGGTCTGCATCGTGAGCATCTGAATACTCAGCAGAGTAGATTTTCTTAGGCGAAGTGAAAGCTAATGCGTGGCTCAAATCTTCTGCGTCACCTTGTGTACGGTCTTTGTTAATATCGATGATACCCAATTCTTGACCAATACCTTGGTTAACAAGAGCGTAAGCATAAGCAGAACCTACGGCACCGTCACCGACAAGGATTACTTTTTTGTGTTGTTTAGTTGCAGTCATGTTCTAAACATCTCCTTAGTTTAATTTGGGGATAGGTCTATCCCAACCATTTAACATTCTAGCACTTTTTACAGCGTTTGTCACTTGTGAAAGGGACTTTGAAAATGTTTACATGATAGTTTTCAATAAAGAGTTTTGTCGTAAAATATGGTATAATAGAGGCACAATGACTGTTGAAAGAGGCATAAGATGCAAGATAAAAACTTAGTAACGGTTAACCTGACCAATGAGATGAAATCTTCCTTCATCGACTATGCGATGAGTGTTATCGTTTCACGTGCTTTGCCAGATGTGCGTGATGGTCTCAAGCCTGTTCATCGCCGCATTTTGTACGGAATGAATGAGTTAGGGATTACACCAGATAAACCACATAAGAAATCAGCCCGTATTACAGGGGATGTTATGGGTAAATACCACCCACACGGTGATAGTGCCATATATGAAGCTATGGTACGTATGGCGCAGTGGTGGAGCTACCGCCATATGCTAGTTGATGGCCACGGAAACTTTGGTTCTATGGACGGTGATGGTGCGGCCGCCCAACGTTATACAGAGGCTCGCATGAGCAAGATTGCTCTGGAAATGCTCCGTGATATTAACAAGAACACGGTAAACTTTGCGGACAACTATGATGCCAGTGAGCGTGAGCCAGAAGTTCTACCGGCTCGCTTCCCTAACCTTTTGGTCAATGGTACAACAGGTATCGCTGTAGGTATGGCGACCAATATTCCGCCCCATAACTTGGGCGAAACCATCGAAGCTGTGAAGCTGGTGATGGACAATCCAGAGGTAACAACTCGGGAAATCATGGAAGTCCTTCCTGGACCAGACTTTCCGACTGGTGCCCTGGTCATGGGGAAATCAGGTATCCACCGTGCCTATGAAACAGGGAAAGGCTCTATTACCCTTCGTTCTCGTACGGAGATTGAAGAGTATGGAAACGGCCGAGAGCGCATTGTCGTTACTGAGTTTCCATACATGGTTAACAAGTCCAAGGTACAAGAGCATATTGTCAAATTGGTGCAAGAGAAGCGTATAGATGGAATTACGGCTGTTCGGGATGAATCCAACCGCGAGGGTGTGCGTTTTGTCATCGAAGTTCGCCGCGATGCTTCTGCCAATGTTATTTTGAATAATCTCTTCAAGCAAACTCAGTTGCAGACTAACTTTAGTTTCAATATGTTGGCTATCCAAAACGGGGTGCCGAAAATTCTTTCTGTCCGTCAGATTTTAGAATCCTATATTGAACACCAGAAGGAAGTAGTCACTCGTCGTACGCAATTCGATAAAGAAAAAGCAGAAGCGCGTGCTCATATCTTGGAAGGCTTGCTGATTGCCCTTGACCACATTGATGAGGTCATTCGCATTATCCGTAATTCAGAAACGGACGCTATTGCCCAGGCTGAGTTGATGGAGAAATTTGAGCTTTCTGAACGTCAGAGCCAGGCTATTCTTGATATGCGCCTCCGTCGATTGACAGGCTTGGAACGTGACAAAATTCAGTCTGAATATGATGAGCTGATTGCCTTGATTGCTGATTTGGCTGATATTTTGGCCAAACCAGAGCGTGTTGTCACGATTATCAAAGAAGAATTGGATGAGGTTAAGCGCAAGTACGCTGACCCACGTCGTACAGAATTGATGGTCGGAGAAGTTCTTTCTCTTGAAGATGAGGACTTGATTGAGGAAACAGATGTCTTGATTACCCTGTCAAATCAAGGATACATAAAACGTCTGGCTCAGGATGAATTCCAGGCTCAGAAACGTGGTGGACGTGGTGTTCAAGGAACAGGTGTCAAGGACGATGATTTTGTGCGTGAGTTAGTTTCAACTAGCACCCATGACCGCCTCTTGTTCTTTACCAACAAAGGTCGTGTTTATCGTTTGAAGGGGTATGAAATCCCAGAATATGGTCGTACGGCTAAAGGATTGCCAGTTGTCAACTTGCTCAAGCTAGAAGAAAATGAGTCTATTCAGACCATCATCAACGTGACCAAGGACCAAGAAGCAGATAGTTATCTCTTCTTCGCAACCCGTCAAGGTGTTGTCAAACGGACCAGTGTTTCAGAATTTGCCAATATCCGTCAAAGTGGTCTTAAGGCCTTGAATCTGAAAGAAGATGATGAATTGATTAACGTCTTCTTGACAAATGGTCAGGCGGATATTATCATGGGTACTAAATTTGGTTACTCTGTTCGCTTTACAGAAACAGATGTTCGGAATATGGGGCGTACTGCAACGGGTGTTCGTGGTATCAATTTACGTGAGGGAGATCAGTTGGTTGGTGCGACCATGATTTCAGATGATCAAGAAGTCCTTGTCTTGACAGAAAAAGGTTTTGGTAAGCGAACACCAGCCAGCGAATATCCTACCAAAGGCCGTGGTGGTAAGGGGATTAAGACCCTCAAAGTTGCTGAGAAAAATGGTTCTTTAGCGGGATTGACTACTGTATCGGGCGATGAGGACATTATGGTCATTACCGATACAGGTGTGATTATTCGTACAAGTGTTGCCAATATTTCCCAAACTGGTCGTTCAACCATGGGTGTCAAGGTCATGCGCCTAAATGATGAGGCAAAAATTATGACATTTGCATTAGTGGATGCTGCAGATGTCAAGAATGAAGAAGAGCAGGAGTAGAATTCTATGTCAAAACGTGCTAAAAGTAAAAAAGGAAAAAGTGGGATTTGGCGTAATCTTCTAGCTTTATTGCTGGTTTTGATTTCTCTAGCTCTCATCTTTAACACTTCTATCCGTAATTTTATAATTGGATGGAATACCAATAAATATCAGATTTCAAAAGTCACTGCTGAAGACATTGAGAAAAACAAAGAGGCAGAAACAACTTTTGATTTTGAACAGGTGCAGGCCATTTCTACAGAAGCTATATTGGCTGCCCAGTGGGAAGCCCAACGTTTACCAGTAATTGGTGGTATTTCAATCCCAGAACTTGGAATCAATTTACCTATTTTCAAGGGTGTGGGGAACACATCTTTAATGTACGGTGCTGGAACCATGAAGGAATCCCAGGAAATGGGGAAAGGGAATTATGCTTTGGCTAGTCACCACATTTTTGGTGTAGCCGGCGCTGCAGATGTTCTCTTCTCTCCATTGGATAGGGCCCAGAATGGTATGAAAATCTATATTACTGACAAGACCAATGTTTATACTTATGTGATTGACAGTGTGCAGACAGTTACACCTGAGAGTGTCTATGTTATTGATGATGTAGAAGGACGTACAGAAGTAACCTTGGTCACTTGTACAGACTATGATGCGACTGCACGGATTATCGTAAAAGGTGTGCTAGAATCAACAACGCCTTATACTGAAACCTCACAAGATATACTTGATTCATTTAACAAATCATATAACCAATATGATTATGGTCAGTAAGGTTTAGGACTGAGAATTTTCTCAGTCCTTTTTAATTCTTTTACTAGATTTCGAATAATTAGGTGAGGAGGATTTTATGTACCAAATTGATTTTAAGGAAGAGGCACTTTTGCCACGAGAAAGATTACTAGAAGTTGGGGCAGAAAAATTGAGTAATCAGGAATTATTGGCTATTTTTATCCGAACAGGAACCAAAAATGAGCCTGTTTCTATCCTGTCCAATAATCTACTCAATCGCTTGGAAAGTTTGGCTGCCCTTAGAGAGCTGTCTATTGAAGAATTGCAGAGCTTGACAGGCATCGGTCGTGTCAAAGCGATTGAAATCAAGGCCATGATTGAGCTAGGAAAACGGATTAACCAGTCGGAGCTTTTATTGAATGAACGTATTTTAGGAAGTGAGAAATTGGGCCGAAAGATGATCCAAGAACTTGGAGATAAAAAGCAAGAACATCTAGTTGCCCTCTATCTCAATACGCAAAATCAGATTATCAGTCAAAAGACTATTTTTATAGGAAGTGTCAACCGGAGTATTGCTGAGCCAAGAGAAATCCTGCATTATGCGGTAAAATGCATGGCAACATCCATTGTCATTGTTCATAATCATCCGTCGGGATCCGTTGAGCCAAGTAGGAACGATTTATTATTTACCGAGAATTTAAAAAAGTCCTGCGAAACACTAGGACTGGTCTTGTTGGATCATTTGATTGTAGGAAATAAGGACTATTATTCTTTTAGGGAAGAAAGTGAGCTATTTTAGAGGATAAAAAGAGAGGAGCCGGGAATTCGGTTCCTCTGTTCATTATTCACCCTTGCGCATGAAATAGAGCAGGGTTTGCAACTCGCTGGTCAGGTCAACATACTGAACGACTACATCTTTGGGAACTGATAAATTGACCGGAGAGAAACTGAGAATGCCTTTAATACCTGCTTCTACGAGAATGTCAGTTACTTCCTGTGCTTTGATACTTGGTACGGTCAGAATCGCTGTTTGAGCATTAGCTTCTAAGATACGTTCCTTAATTTCAGAAATAGCATGGATGGGAATATTTTCATCAACGGTTCCAACCGCTGGATTGTCATCCGCTTCAAAGGCCATGACAATTTTCATTTTATTGCGCTCATGGAAGCGGTAGTGGAGTAGGGCACGACCCATATTTCCAACACCGACAAGCATAACATTGGTGATGGAATTATCGTTCAGAATTTCTGCGAAGAAATCCATCAATTCTTTTACATTGTAGCCAAAGCCACGGCGACCTAGTTCACCGAAGTAGGAAAAGTCACGGCGCACGGTTGCGGAGTCGATACCGATGGCTTCTGCAATTTCCTTGGAGCTAGCTTTTTCAATATTGCCGGCATAAAAGCGTTTAAAGATACGATAATAGAGCGAAAGGCGCTTGGCAGTTGCGCGTGGGATATCTGCTTTTTTCTCGTTTTTCACAATGACCTCCTTAAATATGGTTGACGACAATACTATACTAGCTGACTGGTCTAATGCTTATTTTACTTGAGTATAGGCCAACCAATTTTTCATTCATTTTCAATTCTTTATTCTATTCTAGTCCAAGATTGTGAAAAAATCAACAGATTGAATTGAAAAAGACTAAGCATGAAATGTTGCCTAGTCTAGTGTTTGAAAGTAGCGGTAGAGGTCACCAATGGTTCCTTTATAATCTAACTGGTGACCATCTCGTATTAGTTTGGTTACAGGATAGTAATCAGGAAGAGTGAGGCAACCTGAGAAGGCCAGTTTGGCTGCATCCAGATTGTCAAACTCTTGTTTTCTATCTATTTTGTAAGCATCTTGATAGTGAACAATAATCATGCTTAACCTTCCTTGGTAAATAGGTCACGGTCCACTAAGCTATCCATCAAGAAGTAGAATTTTTCCTGGATGACCTTGTTTCCATTTTCTTTAAAGATATTGACCAAGTGCAAGCCAGATTTGTCTGTGATGTTGATTTTAAAACCATTCAACTCTTTATTGACAATAATCTTTAAAAGAAAACCCTGATTTGAGTTAGGAACTTCTTCCAAGAGGCGCGTGAGTTGGTAGTGACCTGCTTTTGTTTGTTCAAAAGTGGTATCTTTTAGGGTGTATTTTTTGATGTTAGGGCTAATGTGATAGGTAAATGCGCAATCTTTTAGGCTAACTGATTGTTGAAAGGCCATTTTATCCTCCAATAATTTTTTGTAATTCTGTAAGAAGAATATCTATCTCTTCTAGGGTATTTGTTTCAGATAGGCTGATACGGATGGACTCTTTCAATCGATGAGATTCTTTTCCGTACATGGCTTCCAGTACATGACTGTTCTGAACAACGCCAGCAGTACAAGCTGACCCACTTGAAACTGCAATTCCAGCCAGGTCTAATCTCATCAGAACTTGCTCATTGAGCTTGTCTGGGAAACCTATGTTGATGACATGAGGGAGATGGGAACCAGCTTGATTGATATAAAATGAAGCCCCATCTAGTCCGGAAATGAGGTGTTCTTTCAAACTTTCAATATGGGCTGTATGTTGCTCAAGTAACTGGATTTGTTCCTTGAGGGCAAGTGCCATGGCAGCTATTCCTGGTAGGTTCTCTGTGCCTGCTCGGTGTTGGTTTTCTTGCTTACCTCCATGAATAAGGGCGTCAAATCCTTGCAAGCGACTATATAGAAAACCAACTCCCTTTGGTCCGTGAAATTTATGGGCAGATGCAGCTAGAAAATCAATCCCATAGTTAGTGGGCTTCACATCCATTTTTCCGATTGCCTGCACAGCATCTACATGGAAGACTGCCTGATGGTCGGCCAATAGTTGACCAATTTCTTTAATGGGAAGCAGTTGGCCAGTTTCATTGTTGGCAAACATGGTACTGACCAAGATGGTATCTGGGCGTAGGGCTTCTTGGATTTGCTGGGCAGTGATGACCTGATTGATCGGCTGAATATAGGTTACTTCAAACCCAAAGCGTTCCTCAAGGTATTGCATAGTATGAAGAACTGCATGGTGCTCGATAGCAGTAGTAATCAGGTGTTTGCCTTTGGCTTGATTGGCAAGGGCATAGCCCTGAATAGCCAAATTATCAGCCTCAGACCCTCCAGCTGTAAAAATGATGTGATCTGCTGGGACATCGAGAACTTGGGCGATATCTTGCCTGGCTTGGCGTAAAATTTGGTTGGCTTTTCTTCCAGCCTGGTGAATACTGGAAGGGTTACCATAGGTTTCTTGCGCTACTTCCAACATCCGTCGGAGAGCAGTGGGAGATAGGGCAGTGGTGGCTGCATTATCTAAATAAATCAAATAAGGTACTCCTAGTTATTTTTTTCAGGATTTGTAAACTTAAAGAGTGGGCTGAGTGGTTGGTGTTTTTGAATACGATGGATGGCATCAGCAATCAAGTCACTAGCAGTGATAAAGGCGATATTTTTAGGCTCTTGTTCCTTACTTGCGACTGAATCGGTTACAAGGATTTCCTTGATTGGAGAAGCGTCCAGAAGTTCCGCCGCACTACCCGCGAACAGACCATGGCTGGCAACAGCGTAAATTTCAGTAGCTCCACCCTCTTGAACGATTTTTGAGGCTTGTGAGAAGGTCCGACCAGTATTTAGGATATCATCAACCAAGATAGCTTTTTTACCAGCAACATCTCCGATGATGTAACCTTCTGCACGCTCAGAATCATCTTGAGCGTAATCGATAATAGCAATAGGAGCATTCAAAAATTCTGCGATATTACGCGCACGTTTGATACCAGAATTTTTTGGACTAACGATGACGACGTCTTCACCACAGAGCCCTTTTTCCATATAGTAAGAAGCGAATAATGGCTCTGTAAGAAGGTTATCAACGGGGATATCAAAGAAACCTTGGATTTGAGAAGCGTGTAAATCGAGAGTTAGGACACGGTCAACACCTGCTTTTACCAGCATATTGGCAACAAGTTTAGCAGTGATTGGTTCGCGTGGAGATGCGGTACGGTCCTGACGAGCATAGCCAAAATAAGGCATAACTGCAGTAATAGTGTTTGCACTTGCACGTTTGCAGGCATCAATCATAATCAACAATTCCCACAAGTGGTTGTTGACTGGGTAGCTAGTAGATTGGATGATATAAACATCGACACCGCGGACAGATTCTTCAATGTTGATTTGGATTTCACCGTCTGAGAATTGGCGTGATGATAGTTTTCCTAGTGGAAGACCAGCTGATGCGGCAATTTTTTCAGCGATGGCACGATTGCTATTGAGTGAGAAGATTTTAATGTTATTTTCACCGAGTGGTTGACCCATTTTCAAGTAACTCCTTTTACACACTAAGCTTTTATGAGAAACATAAAAGAAAATTTTACAATAGATGGTTCTATTCTATCAAAAAAAAGAAATTTTTTCAGTATTCAAGTAAAAAAATCAGCCTTATTGGACTGATTTTCGATGGCTAGCAGTTCGTGCAACCTTACTGCTAGCATATTTAAATTGGATGGAGTTCTTCTTGAGAAAGTCTTCAAAGAGAATTTTTCCTTCATGGGCATCCGTCACTTCAACTTCCAGTTCATAGTCCACTTGTCCAGCGTATTCATTTTCATCTAGAGCCATCAGTCCGATGGAGGTTTCTTTTTCATGACGTTTGGTAGTCAGGCTCCCCCAGACAGCCAGTTTGTCAATCGGAACATCTGTGGCTGAGATGATGTCGGCAATGTGTCCTGCGGGCAGTTGGAAGTTTTCGATTAACTGATGAGCAGTCTGGATGTCTAGAACTTGATTGTACTCTTGATTGCCAATTTCCTGGGGAATTTTTAGGGTCAGCTCTGCTATTTCCTTAAAAGTCCGAATACGGAGTGAAAAACGGTGGTTCTTCATATCTAAATCAGGAGTGTCAATATAGTGGTTGGTTTGAAGAACAGGGCTTACGTCTGAAAAATCAGAGAGAAGGCGTAGGTACTCGGATTTGGTTAATAAGGTTTTATACTCAATTTCAAGGTGGTTTTTCATGCAGTAAACCCTTTCAATGTGTTATAATAGAATAGTCTTTGTGTTATTCTAATACAATTTAAAAATTTTGACAAGAAAGGGGCAGTATGGACTTTAACTGGGAAGAATTTTTAGACCCCTATATCCAGACAGTAGGTGAGTTGAAAATCAAACTGCGTGGTATTCGCAAGCAGTACCGGAAAGCCAATCGCCACTCTCCTATAGAGTTCGTGACTGGTCGGGTAAAGCCTATTGAATCCATTAAGGAAAAGATGGCCCTACGACAGATTAAGTTAGAAAATCTGGCTCAAGATATGCAGGATATTGCTGGGCTTCGAATTATGGTTCAATTTGTGGACGATATTGAGGAAGTCTTGGCGATTTTACGCAAGCGCAAAGATATGCAAATTGTCCACGAAAGGGATTATATTAACTACCGAAAGGCTTCTGGCTACCGGTCCTATCATGTAGTTATTTCATACCCCGTGGACACCATAAATGGCAATGAAACGGTTCTTGCAGAAATCCAAATCCGTACTCTTTCCATGAACTTCTGGGCGACCATTGAGCATTCCCTAAATTACAAGTACAAAGGAAATTTTCCTGAAGAAATCAAGAAACGCTTGGAAGTGACAGCAAAGATTGCCTATGAATTAGATGAGGAGATGCGAAAAATCCGCAACGACATTCAGGAGGCCCAGGCCTTATTCGATCCTGCACATAGGAAGCTGAATGACGGTGTCGGAAATAGTGATGATACAGATGAAGAATACAGGTAGAAAAAAAATCGCTCTACTCGCTAGCCGAAATCCAAAGAGTGAGGCAGTTTCCAAAGAACTTTGGACAAAATTGAAAGAAGCAAATTTCATACTGACACCTAAAAATCCTGATATTGTTATTTCGATCGGTGGTGATGGTATGCTCCTGTCGGCCTTTCATAAGTATGAAAAGTTGATTGACCATGTGCGTTTTGTCGGAATTCATACAGGCCATCTAGGATTTTATACGGATTACCGTGACTTTGAAGTAGATAAACTGATTGAAAACCTTAAATTAGATACAGGTGCAAGGGTGTCCTATCCAATTTTGAATGTCAAGGTCAAACTACTGGATGGTCGGGTTGTGGAGGCGCGTGCTCTGAATGAGGCGACTATCAAGCGTTTATCCAAAACCATGGTGGCGGATGTCATTATCAACAATGTACCGTTTGAACGCTTTAGGGGAGATGGCATCTCAGTATCTACTCCAACAGGTTCGACGGCCTACAATAAATCCTTAGGTGGTGCTGTTTTACATCCGACCATTGAGGCCTTGCAGATTGCCGAAGTAGCCAGTCTAAATAACCGCGTTTATCGGACCTTGGGTTCTTCTATTGTGGTTCCAAAAAAAGACAAGATAGTCATTGAGCCTAAACATAGTGACCGCTATTCTATTGCCGTTGATAACAAGACCTATGTTTATGATAATATCGAAAAGATAGAGTACCAGATTGACCAGCATAAAATTCATTTTCTTGCTACCCCTAGCCACACCAGTTTCTGGAACAGGGTGAAAGATGCCTTTATTGGAGAGGTGGAGTAATGCGGTTTGAATTTATAGCTGACCAGCATACCAAGATTAAAACCTTTCTGAAGAAACACGGTGTTTCCAAGGGTTTGTTGGCAAAAATCAAGTACACAGGTGGCAATATTTGGGTCAATGATATGGAACGCAATGCAACTTACTTGCTTGATATTGGAGATAGGGTTACAATTGACATACCAGCTGAGGAGGATTTGACTGGAAGTTTGAAACCGATTTCTTTTCCGCTGGATATTATCTATGAAGATGATCACTTTCTTGCTATCAATAAGCCAGTTGGATATGCTTCGATACCCTCAGCACTCCATTCTTCTACCATTGCCAATTTTGTCAAGGGCTATCTGGTCGATCAGGCTTATGAAAACAAACAGGTTCATATTGTCACGCGCCTAGACAGGGATACTTCTGGTATCATGCTCTTTGCCAAGCATGGCTATGCCCATGCTCGACTGGACAAGCAGTTGCAGGCCAAGCTGATTCACAAACGCTATTATGCTCTGGTTAAGGGAGAGGGTGTTTTGGAAGCAGAGGGAGATATCATTGCCCCAATTGGTCGTCCAGAAAATAGTATTATCACACGTTGTGTGACCAAGACGGGAAAATATGCCCATACTTCCTATCGACTTGTGCAATCATGGGGAGATATTCATTTGGTAGACATTCAGTTGCACACTGGTCGAACACATCAGATTCGTGTTCATTTTTCCCACATTGGATTTCCTTTGCTAGGGGATGATATGTATGGTGGCAGTTTAGAATGTGGTATTCAACGTCAGGCTTTGCATTGTCACAATTTGGCTTTTGACAATCCCTTCTCAGCCCAAAGGATTGACTTGGAAGCTCCACTTCCAGACGACTTTCAGGCTGTTATTACATTGTTAACTAATAAATAATATTTAAAAGGAGAATTTTAATGGAAATTCGGAATTTATTTGGTGAAATGAAGCAAAAAATTGTAGGTAAAAAACTACGTATCGTTTTCCCAGAAGGTACAGATGAGCGCGTCGTGCGTGCAGCAGCTCGTTTGAAATTTGAAGGTTTGGTAGAGCCTATCATCCTTGGTGTGCCAGAAGATGTTCATACTTTGTTGACAGACTTTGGTTTCTCAAACCCTGGGATCACAGTTATTGATCCTAACAATTACGCAAACTTCGATGCCATGAAGCATGAATTTGTTACTCTTCGTAAAGGTAAAGTTGACGAAGCACAGGCCGATGAAATTTTGCGTGATGTCAACTACTTTGGTGTGATGTTGGTACAAATGGGATTAGCAGAAGGTATGGTTTCAGGTGCAATCCACTCAACAGCAGATACTGTACGTCCTGCCCTTCAAATTATTAAGACAAAACCAGGTGTTAAGCGTACTTCGGGTGTCTTCTTGATGGTTAAAGACCAGCACAAGTTTGTCTTTGGTGACTGTGCAATCAACATTGAACCAGATGCAGAAACCTTGGCAGAGATTGCCATCCAATCAGCAGAGACTGCTAAAACATTTGGTATCGATCCAAAAGTAGCTATGATTTCATACTCAACAAAAGGTTCAGGTTCAGGTCCACGTGTTGATAAGGTTGTAGAAGCAACTCGCTTGGCTCAAGAACTTCGCCCAGATCTATTGATTGATGGAGAACTGCAGATGGATGCTGCCTTGGTTCCTGATACAGCACGTTTGAAAGCACCTGGAAGTCCAGTAGCAGGTCAAGCTAATGTCTTTGTCTTCCCAGCTATTGAAGCAGGCAACATTACTTACAAAGTAGTTGAGCGTCTTGGTGGTTACGAAGCGGTAGGTCCGGTCTTGCAAGGTTTGAATAAGCCTGTGAACGATCTTTCACGTGGATGCAGTTCAGAAGATGTTTACAAGCTTGGTATCATCACAGCTGCACAAGCAATTGCTGCTGAATAAACGGATGAAAAGATTTTTTAGATATTTTAAATCCTATCAGAAGGAAGCGATCCTAGGTCCCGTTTTTAAACTATTAGAAGCTAGTTTTGAGCTCCTAGTCCCTTTAATTATCGCTTTCATTGTTGATACAATCATTCCAAATGGCAATCAGGGGGACCTGGTTGCCATGCTTTTATTATTGGTTGGTCTAGCTTGTGTCGGTATTTTCGTTTCACTTACTGCCCAGTATTTCTCAGCTAAGGCGGCGGTTGGAGTGACAAAAGCTTTGACCAATGACTTGTACCAGAAGGTTCTTTCGCTTCCAAAATCTAGTCGGGATATTCTTTCGTCTTCAAGTCTATTGACCAGACTGACCAGTGATACCTTGCAAATTCAGACAGGAATCAATACATTTCTACGCTTATTTTTACGGGCGCCGATTGTTGTATTTGGTTCGCTGATGATGGCCTTCTACATTAGTCCTAGTTTGTCTGTCTATTTTCTAGGAATGATTATCCTCTTACTTATCATAGTGACAGGAATTTCCATTATTACTAGCCGCATGTATCAATCCATCCGCAAGGATGTAGATAGTCTGGTAGGGCAGGTAGGAGAAACGGTTATGGGTTGGAGGGTTATTCGTGCATTCGGACAAAAAGCGCGTGAAATCAAGACTTTCCAGGGCATCAATCAGATCTACAAGAAACACCAGTTGCGGGCTGGTTTTTGGTCTAGCCTCCTATCTCCCCTGACTTTTCTTGTAGTTAATACCACCTTGCTTATTCTCATCTGGCAGGGACATGATGCAGTTTCACAAAACTTACTTGAACAAGGGATGTTGGTTGCCCTCATCAACTATCTTTTGCAAATTCTAGTTGAGCTGGTTAAGATGATTATGGTTGTTTCCACCCTTAATCAGACCTATATTTCAGCCCAGCGTATCCAAGAGGTTTTTGATCAAGAATCTGAGGATGTGGAAGCGGATTTGCCAGAAGTACAATTTAATGATAAGGAGCTGGTTTTTTCAGTCAACAATCTTTCTTTCACTTATCCTAAATCTGCTGAGCAGGCACTATCGAATATAGATTTTGAACTGTGTAAGGGTCAGTTTATGGGAATAATCGGTGGTACGGGGTCTGGTAAATCGACATTGGTGGATTTGTTACAAGCACTTTATTCTTTGCCGCCCCAACAGCTTTCTCACTCTATCGATGGGAAAAGTCCTAAGAACCTAAAAGAATGGCGACAACAAATTGCTATCGTTCCTCAAGTAGCCCAACTTTTTGCTGGAACCGTTCGTTCCAATCTTTCATTGGGCTTAGACACTGTGGCGGATAGCGACTTGTGGGCAGCCCTGGAAATTGCTCAGGCAAGATCTTTCGTTGAGGAGAAAGGTGGTTTAGATAGTTCTGTAGAAGCCTTTGGGAAGAATTTTTCTGGCGGACAAAGACAACGCTTGACCATTGCGCGTGCTATTTTACAGATGGCTCCAATATTGATTTTGGACGATGCAACATCCGCTCTGGATTATTTGACGGAAAGTCGCTTATTGGCAGCAATTCGTCAAGAATTTCCTGAGCAGACCTTAATTATGGTGTCACAAAGAACCAATAGCTTGCGTATGGCTGATCAGATTTTGGTTTTGGATCAAGGTCACCAAGTTGGACTTGGTCGACATGAAGATTTGCTTAGAAGCTCTGCTATTTACCAAGAAATCGACCAATCTCAACATAGGGAGGAGGACAGCCATGAAGCAATCTAGTTTTAAACAACTGGTTCGTTTGGTTTGGAAACAGCCTCTTAGAGTGACTATGATGCTCGTGGGAACCTTGGCACATGTCTTACTAACTGTGTATCTACCAATTTTGATTGGTCAAGCGGTTGATGCGGTTTTGCTAGCAGACAGCCAGATTTTGCTTGACTTACTAGGTAAAATGGCTCTTGTTATCCTACTCAATACCTTGGTGCAATGTTATCTCCCCCTTGAAACCAATCGTTTGGTCTATGGTATGGTAGCTGATTTACGTGAGCAGGTCTATATAAAGTTGCATCAGCTGCCCTTATCTTATTTAGACCGTCAGTCAGTTGGTGACTTGGTTGCTCGTTTTTCAAGTGATAGTGAGCAGTTGACCAACGGGCTTTTAATGATTTTTAACCAATTTTTCATTGGTATCTTAACCATATTCCTAACTATTTTTACAATGGCTAGGCTAGATATGACCATGATGTTGGTCGTCGTAGCCTTGACCCCGCTTTCTCTGCTTGTTGCACGTTATATAGCCAAGAAGTCCTATAGCTATTATAGGCAACAGACTCAAGCTCGTGGACAGCAATCTCAATTGTTAGAGGAATCCATTAGCCAATTGACCTTGGTTCAATCTTTTAATGCCCAAGCTCAATTTACAAAACGTTTTGAAGCAGTTAATGAACAATATGCGACCTATTCACAAAAAGCGATTTTCGCCTCTTCAACGGTCAATCCAAGTACCCGCTTTGTCAATGCTCTCATCTATGCCTTGCTAGCTGGTCTGGGGGCCATGAGGATTATGGCTGGCAATTTTACAGTTGGCTCGCTGACAACCTTTCTCAATTATGCTAGTCAATACAGCAAGCCTTTTAATGATATTTCTTCGGTCCTTTCGGAATTGCAGAGCGCTCTAGCTTGTGCAGACAGGTTGTTTGTTATCTTGGCTCAAGCTAGTATTGACGATCAGGCAGAGCGGAAAATTGATTCAGAGAAGTTAAAGGGAGCCATCTCATTTGAAAATGTATCTTTTTCTTATAGAGATGACCAATCCTTGATTGAAGCACTAAATATTGATGTCAAATCCGGCCAGAAAATTGCTATTGTTGGACCAACAGGAGCAGGAAAATCAACCATGATTAACCTACTTATGCGCTTCTATGATGTGACGGCTGGTCAGATTGTTTTGGACGGTGTTCCGATTAGCCAGTATAGCCGTGAGGACCTTCGTAGACAAATTGGCATGGTTTTGCAGGAGACTTGGATAAAATCAGGGACCATTCATGACAATATTGCCTATGGCTATCCCAATGCCACAAGGGAATTGGTCATTGAAGCAGCAAAAGCAGCCAATGCAGACTTCTTTATTCGACAACTTCCGCAGGGCTATGATACTGTACTATCAGATGGTGGAGCTTCTTTATCACAAGGCCAACGTCAGCTCTTGTCCATTGCGCGTGTTTTTGTTAAAATCCCTAAAATCTTGATATTAGATGAGGCAACCTCCTCCATCGATACACGGACAGAACTCTTGGTACAAGAAGCCTTTGGCAAGTTGATGGCAGGACGGACCAGCTTCATCATTGCCCACCGATTGTCAACTATCCTGTCAGCTGACTTGATTTTGGTCATGGTGGACGGAAAAATTGTTGAACAAGGCAATCATGCTGATTTAATGGCTAAAAAAGGTATCTATTACCAAATGCAAAATAGCCAGCAATTAGAGGAGGATTAAAATGTTAGATAAACTGAAATTGAACTCTATTACAGTATTGGATGACTATTCGGTCGAGATGCTCGATAATCAACGAGTTATGTTAACAACTACAGTGTCAGAGAGTTCTTTAAATCCATATGGAATGGCACATGGAGGCTATCTCTTTACGCTTGCCGATTCTGTTGCAGGATTAACGATTGTGGCCCAAGGTTCATATGCTGTAACGCTACAATCTAATATCCACTATATGAAAGCGGCTAAACCTGGTGATGACCTATCTGTCATTGGATCTTGTAGCCATGATGGTAACAGAACAAAGGTCGTTGAGGTAAAGATAGAAAATCAAGACGGAAAATCAATCGCCTCAGCAAGTTTTACCATGTTTGTAACTGGAAAGATTGAAAAAATTAGTGAGGCTGGGCAAAAGCCCAGCACCGCTTCTCAAAGTTAGTGTCAACATCTCAGCGCAGTGGTTGATTGGCAGATTTGTTCGTGTTTCACACTCCAAATCTGACCTAATCAACTGTGCGGGGGTGGGAAGACGAACTCTTCTATGAAAGGTCGAGTTCTTTCCCACTCCCTTTCTTTGTGTTATACTAGATTTATGTTAGATTTGAAAGAATATGGAATAGTTATGTGGCCTGAAGAAAAGGTTCAGGCTTTTCGTAAGGCACTTTTGGACTGGTATGATGTTAATAAAAGAGATTTACCTTGGAGAAGAACCAAGGATCCTTATGCAATTTGGGTGTCGGAAATCATGCTCCAACAGACAAGGGTGGACACTGTTATCCCTTACTATGAACGTTTTCTTCATCACTTGCCGACTATTGCTGATCTAGCTCAGGCACCAGAAGAAGTCATTCTCAAACTCTGGGAAGGTTTGGGTTATTATTCTCGTGTTCGCAATATGCAACAGGCAGCTCAACAAATGGTGGACGACTTTGCAGGGCAATTTCCAACCACGCATGCTGAAATTTCTAGTTTAAAAGGTATCGGCCCTTATACTGCTGGAGCTATTTCAAGTATAGCCTTTAATTTGCCAGAGCCAGCAGTAGATGGTAATGTCATGAGGGTTCTCAGTCGTCTATTTGAAGTGGATTATGACATAGGCTTACCGACCAATCGCAAGATTTTTCAAGCCATGATGGAAATTTTGATTGACCCAGATAGACCCGGAGATTTCAACCAAGCTTTGATGGATTTGGGTTCTGATATCGAATCACCAGTCACCCCACGTCCCCAGGACAGTCCAGTCAAAGACTTTAGCGCAGCTTATTTAAATGGCACCATGGACAAGTACCCTATCAAAGCACCAAAGAAAAAGCCAGTTCCAGTAGCCTATCAAGGTTTTATTATCCGCAATAAAGACAATCAATTTTTATTGGAAAAAAACAATGAAGCCGGCCTCTTATCAGGTTTTTGGTCCTTTCCGCTTTTGGAAAAAGGGGCTGTCGTAGACAAACAAGTTTCACTCTTTGAAGTCGCAGAAGAAGTTGTTTTGCTAGATATTCGGCAGAGCTTTACGGAACTTTATGGTATGGCTGTTGATTGGCAGAAGCAAGAATTTGACACCGTTCAGCATATTTTCAGTCATCGCAAATGGCAGATAGAATTGATTGAAGGAGTTGCCGAAACAACCAAACTACTAGGAACCAAAGAATTAAAATGGGTTTCCATAGAAGACTTTCCTATCTATCCCTTTGCCAAACCCCAGCAGAAGATGTGGGAGGTCTATGTGAGGGCTGTGGATAAAAAATATTAACATTCTAGCACATAATTGTTTGATAGCGTTTTCTAAAAGTGTTATACTATTCTTAGAAGGAATCAGATAATGAAGTTGAGATGTTGAACGCCATCTACCCTGGTTGAAAGGAGTATTCAAGCGTTCATTTAATCAAGCTAACTACTAGCCATTTTCCCCAAAGGACGATGGCTAATAGGGGAAAAGTCCGTTATCCCTACTTTGGTGCCTGAAGGCATCTGTTGGCAAAATGCTTAGCATTCACTCACACTTAGCCTTGCTACCCAGTTCAATCAAAAGTAGGCTAATCCTTATTCGTGTCGTAAATACTGTATGGTCAAGATAGATCCTTGGCTAGCAACCAAGAAAATCAGAAAACCTCTAGTGATTTTCATCATAATAAGCAATCTCCACACTTAGACAACAAAATAAGAGGACAATCAAAGACATAAGGGTAGCAGAATAATTACTTAATCATTAACTATTTGTCGTGCAACTTTGGTAATGGACTTTTCCAATTTAAAAGACAAAAGGGAGGCTGAAAGGCCTCCTTTTCGCTATTGTTATGTTTGGCTTTCCTATATGTTAGGATTGACTATAGACATCAATGACTCTACCGATTGGACGGATGTCATCTTCCTGGTTTAAATCAATATCCTCATAGTCAGGGTTGAGGGATTGTAAGTAAGAGCCCTTGTATTTTTTAACAAAATTTTCCCCATTAACTGAGAAAATCCCAATTGAGTTCAGAGGAATGTCTGGTGTCAGACGAATAAAGAGGTAGTCCCCATCCTGAATACTAGGTGCCATGGAATCTCCGACAACCTGAGCGATTGTATCATATTGATGATTTTCAGGGATATCCTCGCTATAAAAGGACACTAGGTTGTCAAAGTCTGTATCCTGCCAGTAGCCAGTACCAGCCGACACCTTGCCAGGAACAGCCAATTCCGTTCGTTCACGGTAGTCATCTAGATGAAGTAGAGTTGCTGATTTAGAATTAGAGGTTTGCATTGCTGCTACTTGTTCTTGCCCGAAAGCAATCCACCTGTCATGAAATTCACCCTCTAGTGTCTGATCTAAAACCTGTGCTTGCTGAGAAATAGATTGCTTAAATTGTCCAAATTGAGCAGGGGTAAGCGTCAGGGCAATGGCTTGGTCGTCATCAAGTTTCTGAACCAAATCAGAAACAGCTATGTTCATGCCTTTTGCAACCTTCTCCAGTGTTTCCATGGTAGGAAGGAGAGCTTTTTTTGTTTTAGGATGCTGATTTTTTTCTAACATAGAAATATATCCCTTTGTTAAACCAGAAAGTTCTGCAAACCTATCCATAGATAGTTTGTTTTTAGTTCGAAATTCTTTTAAGATATCACCTAGAATCATGCCAGTACCTCGCTTTGTTTAACATATTATACCACAAGAATATTTTTTTGACAAATACTGTTTAACATGTTTGACAAAATTAAAAAATGGTGTTATGATGGTATCAAATCCTAGTTGGAGTGTGTAGAAATGAAAAATAATCTTGAGATTACTTGGGCAGATATTTACAGAGAATGGGAAGTCTATGCAGAACATTTCCATTTGCATCCCTTGATGAGCAAGGAAAGCAAGTTTCAAGTAGTTAGTCCTGAAATGAGCAGAGGTAGTCTGCTAACTTTTCAGCTATTAAATCATTATCTAGAGGATGAAGAAAAGTATGCAGCAGTATGGCTAGCCTCATTTTGTCGTGATTTAATGCAGGATTATGCTTATTTGTTAAATAGCCGAGCCTATATGTTGGTTAGTCAAGTTTATTTTCAGTCGGTCAAACAGTTTGATGTCTGTGTTCAAGCCTGGGCAAAACCGCTCACGAGATTACAACCAAAGTTATTTATCTCTCACCGAATGTTTGAAAATGCAGACCTAACCAATCTTGCTTGTCTTGTAGAATTAGCAATGATACAAGCTAGTTTAGTTCAAGCCCAGATGCTTGAAAGAATATAGAAAGGTAGATATGAACATGTTTATTTGGAATAAGAAAACGACAAACCTCTTGTCAGTTGTAGAATATTGGTCGGACCAATTGCTGGACTTAGGTATTTTAAAGAATACTGAAACACTAAGACCTTTTTGCTGGCGCTGCCACAGCACTTGTGGAGTAAAAAATATTCCGATTGTTTCAGGGAAATGGTTTCATGTAGAAAGCTTATCCAACCAGTTATTGCTGTGTCAGACCTGTGAAGTAGAAAAGCCAAAGTCTAAGCAAGCTGATGTTGTTTGGAAATGGTTAAAAGATGAAAGTAGTGAATATTACTGGACTATTGAGGCTATGAAAGAATACGAGAAACAGTTTCATACAAGTGTTCTACAAGAACTTTGGAATATAGGAATTAGGGATGGAGAAGAGGTAGAAATCCTAGTTCAAAAAGTGATGACAGATAGACACAAAATAGCTCTATCCTTCAATCGTGCCAGTCTTGCCCAAGCTTTCCGAGTAGAAATTGAAAAAATGCGTAAGGAAGCCTTTGCAAACTGGACAGGGATATTTCAAATTGCCAGCTGAGTAAATCAGAATGAAATTTGATGTGATTGCAAGCAAGATTAGGAGTTTTAGATATCATTTTATTTTGTTAAAAACGTCACATAATAGTTGAATATATCCGAGTTTTATAGTATAATAACATAAAGAAAAAACAATGTCATTAACTACTATAAATCTTACAGGAGGTTGTCTATGGCAACATTTTACGTCCCAGCGGTCAACTTGATTGGTCGCGGTTGTGTCAATGAAATCGGTGGTTACGTTAAGGATTTGGGCTACAAGAAGGCTCTGCTTGTGACGGATGAATTTATCCGCACTAGCGATATTCTTCCTAAGGTAACCAAGCCTCTGGATGAAGCAGGAGTAAACTATGTAGTATTCAGTCAGGTTGATCCAAACCCAACCTGTAAAAATGTTTATGATGGATTAGCTACTCTTCAAGAAAATGACTGTGATTTCATCATCTCAGTTGGTGGCGGATCGCCTCAAGATGCGGCAAGCTGTATTTCTATCATGGCAACCAATGGTGGCAAACCACAGGACTATGAAGGTTTGCATAAGTCTGAAAAACTTGGATTGCCTGTTGTGGCCATCAATACAACAGCAGGTACTTCAGCAGAAATTACTATCAACTATGTTATTACCGATGAAGAACGTAAGGTAAAAATGGTTATGGTAGACAAAAATAGCTTGGCTGTCATGTCAGTCAATGACCCTGAACTGATGCTCTCTAAACCAGCGGCTCTGACAGCAGCGACAGGTATGGATGCTCTAACTCATGCTATTGAAGCTTTGGTAACACCGGGTGCTTATGGCGTGACTAAGAAACTCTCTATGGGTGCGATTGAGCTTATTAAAGAGTACTTACCTCGTGCAGTTGAGAATGGACAGGATATCGAAGCTCGGGAAGCTATGGTTCATGCTATTTTCCTTGGAGGTATGAGTTTCAATAATGCTGGCTTAGGCTATGTTCATTCAATGGCTCACCAGTTGGGTGCTGTTTATGACCTGCCGCATGGTGTTTGCTGTGCTATGATTTTGCCAATCATCGAACGTGAGAATGCCAAACGTGTGCCTGCAGCCTTCCGTGATGTTTCTAAAGCACTAGGACTTGATATTGCAGGTAAATCTGATGAGGAATGTGCAGACTACGCTATTGCACAAATTGAAGAATTGTCGGCTAAAGTTGGTATACCTAAGAAATTGACAGAGTTGGACATTAAGGAAGAAGAGTTTGACTTTGAATACCTATCTAAGAATGCCTTGATTGATGCCTGCGCACCGGGTAACCCATTCATGCCAACATTGGAAGAAACCATCGCTTTTTATAAAGAATTGTTTTAACTAATAGATTTTAGGATTTAAATACCTACAATTAAGTATGTAAACGAAGATTGTAGGTATTTTTATTTTTGTTACCCTAATAGGCAACTATTCATATTCATTTATCAATGTATATGACAAACTGTCTTAATTTTGCTATAATAGGACAAAACTAGCCGTTTGACGGCTTTTTTCAATGAAGTAATAAAAAGGAGGTTTACATGGCAATTATTCAATGGTTTCCGGGCCACATGTCCAAGGCTCGCCGGCAGGTGCAGGAGAACATCAAGCACGTTGATTTCGTGACCATTTTGGTCGATGCCCGTCTGCCCCTATCCAGCCAAAACCCCATGTTGACCAAGATTGTCGGCGACAAGCCCAAGCTTATGATTCTCAACAAGTTCGATTTGGCAGACCCTGTCCGAACAAAAGAATGGCAGAGCTACTTTGAAGGTCAAGGCATCCGTACCCTTGCCATCAACTCAAAAGAACAAGCGACGGTGAAAAAGGTGACCGACGCAGCCAAAAGCCTGATGAAAGAGAAGATTGAACGCCTCCGCGAGAGAGGTATTCAAAAAGAAACCTTGCGAACCATGATTATCGGTATTCCAAATGTTGGAAAATCCACCCTCATGAACCGTTTGGCTGGGAAGAAAATTGCCGTTGTCGGTAACAAACCAGGTGTGACTAAGGGGCAGCAGTGGCTTAAATCTAACAAGGACCTTGAAATCCTTGATACACCGGGGATACTCTGGCCTAAGTTTGAGGACCAAGAAGTCGGGCTCAAATTGGCTCTGACAGGGGCTATCAAGGATCAACTCTTGCCTATGGACGAAGTCACCATTTTCGGTCTGGACTATTTCAAGACCAACTACCCAGAACGCCTCCAAGAGCGATTCAAGGGCATGGATTTGGAGCAGGAAACGCCTGAACTCATCATGGACTGGACCAAGAAATTGGGTTTCCGTGATGATTATGACCGTTTTTACAATCTCTTTGTTAAGGACGTTCGAGATGGTCGTTTAGGCACTTATACATTAGACAGGGTGAGTGACTTAGATGGCAACGATTAAGGAAGTGACAGCTCTGCTGGCCCAGGTGGACAGTCTAAATAGTCCAGTCTGGGATCAACTGGCTCAGGATGAGCGAGCAGGGGTCCAGACTGCCATCAAGAAACGCCGTAAGGAGCTGGAAAAAGAAGCAGCAGAAGATGCTCGCTTAGAAGCTATGCTATCTTACGAAAGAGCCCTTTATGAAAATGGGGTGGAGTTCATCGCTGGTATCGACGAAGTCGGCCGAGGGCCTCTAGCAGGTCCGGTGGTGGCAGCGGCGGTCATCTTGCCCAAAGGCTGTAAAATCCGCTACCTCAACGACTCCAAGAAAATCCCCAAGTCCAAGCACGAGTCAATCTACCAAGAGGTCATGGAGCGAGCGGTGGCAGTTGGAGTAGGCATCAAAGATGCAGCTGTCATCGACCAGGTCAACATCTACGAGGCAACCAAGTTAGCCATGCTGAAGGCTTTGGGGCAGTTGAGCCAAGAGCCTGAATATCTCTTGATAGATGCCATGAAGTTGGATACGCCCATACCGCAAACTTCCATCATCAAGGGAGATGCCAATAGCCTGTCTATCGCAGCGGCTTCCATCGTGGCCAAGGTGACGCGGGATAAGATGATGGCGGACTATGACAGGGAGTTTGCTGGCTATGGTTTCGCCAAGAATGCCGGTTACGGAACAGCAGAACACTTAGAAGGCTTGAACAAGCTGGGCATTACGCCCATTCACCGAAAGACCTTTGAGCCTATTAAGTCAATGCTAGCAGGAGGGAAATTGTTGTGATATTCTTTTTCTGGCTTTTACTAGCTTCCATTGGATTGTTTGCTCTTCTTTATTTCCGAGAGCGACGGTCGATTTTTATCTCTCTTTTTGCCTTGAATGTGCTGGTCTGGGCTTTGTTCTGGGTCGTATCAACTGGTATTTTAGAAAATAACGAAATCTTGCGGGTCTTGGCAATCGCTCTGGCAATCTTATTGGCTCTAGCCTTCTTGAGTGGTCCATTTGTCTTGCTGATTACCCTCTATCTGAACGGTTTTCGGATTTTGAAGCGAGAAGGTGTCCGTTTTCATAACTTTTTATCGTTAGGATTAGCAATCGGCTTAACTTTTTATTTCTTTATCGCGCCGTCTGTAGCAAGCACCCTTTCTGGTATCAGTTTTTTCAATATGGTGTTTGTCTATATTGGATTTTTAGTGTCCTATGCCATTATCATCAGTATGCTTTATACGACATCTAGCTTTGTCAATTTGGTCAATCTTTTCCCTGGGAAGCTTGATTATGTGGTGGTGCTTGGAGCTGGATTGATTGGTGATAAGGTGACGCCACTTTTAGCTTCGCGGATTGACAAAGGCATAGCGATTTATCAGAAGCAGCCTGGCAGTAAGCTGATCATGTCAGGCGGACAAGGTCCTGATGAAATGATAGCTGAAGGACAGGCAATGGCTAATTATGCCTTGGAGAAAGGAGTGCCTGCTGAAGACATTCTCATCGAAAACCAATCGACCAACACAGAAGAAAATTTGAAATTCTCCTATGCCTTGATGAAATCAGGCAGTCGATTTACCCTTGTAACCAATTACTATCATGTTTTTAGAGCTCTGCTATTGGCCCGAAAACTGAAAATCAAATGTATCGGCTATGGAGCAAAAACCAAATTTTACTTTAGCCTCAATGCCTTCATTCGGGAATTTGTAGGCTATGTAGTCATGAGTCGAAAGGCTCATTTGGTATTTTTGGGCATCGTGTCAGTTCTTTATCTGCTCGGAATGATCATCAGTTTAATGTAGTAAAAACAGCTTCTAGTTGACTAGAAGCTGTTTTCTTATAGCATAAAATAGACAATGGCGATGTATTGCAGTGCTGAAGCCAATAGGATAAAGAGATGCCAAATCATGTGGAAATAAGGCTTTTTCTTAGCATAGAAGAGCGCGCCAATGGTGTAGGATAAGCCACCAGCCAGCATGAGAATGCCGAATGTCATCCCAGTCTTTTGAAGAATGGCTGGCAAGATAAAAACAACCAACCAGCCCATGAAAAGATAGAGGAAGAGGCTGAATTTTTCGTTTATTTTTTTAGCAAAAATTTTATAGAGTATACCAAAAATAGTCAATCCCCATTGCAAACCTACAATCAGATAACCTAGCCAACCACCGACCAAGGAAAGGGCAACAGGTGTGTAACTTCCAGCGATGGCAATGTAAATCATGCTATGGTCAATAATCCTCAGGATGTACTTGTGGGTAGAAGCATAGGGCATGGAGTGGTAGATGGAAGAGGATAGGAACATGAGGAAAAGGCTGATGACAAAGATAGACATGCCGACCACCGCTGTCACGTTATAATCTTGAAAAGAATGAATAGCAGTAATGGGAAGCAAGACCAACATAAGCAGGGCGCCCACTGCATGAGTGACGCTATTTGCGACTTCTTCACCAAATGAAAGTTTTAGACTTAATTTCAAACTAGGATTCATGGTGACTCCTTTCTAATTCCATAGTGAGTTGACGGGTTTTGTAGTAAAGTTTGACGGATTGACAAGCATAGCGAATGATTTCTGGTGTTTCTTCATTTTCCTCGTTTCGCATACAGTCAACAAAATGATTGTAGAGTGTTTCAGAATGACTCGATTGGAGAAGAAGTTGTAAGGTCTGACTGATTTCTTGAATGGAAAAGACATTTTTTAAGATAGTCAAGGCAATCAAGCGGGCCACTTGCTGTTTTTGATATTTTTTCTTAACAGGTTTTCCGAGCTGCTTGTGTTTGACATAGTTGTTTATCATGGCGGCAGTCAATACTCTTCGAAAATCAACATTATCCGTTGTCAACTTGCCTTGATGAACCCCAGTTCTATCATCGGCTTCGTTTCCTAGGCTACTGTTGATTTTCATTGAGTATAAACAATTCTGTTCAAGGCTTGCCTGAGAATTGACTACTTGATTAACATAGAGCAGAACTTGGTCCAAATACAAATCTAAATCAGGTAATTCATGCCAGTAGGGGATGGCTTGTTTCATAATTATTTACTCTCTTATATCTAGTATATATAACTAGATTGTACGATATACAATATTTAATGTCAAGAAAAAACCTTCTGGACCCAAAATCACAGAAGGTTAGTTGCTTATGGTTGGATAATATTTTCAGGCAATGCCATCTTATAAAGTGAATAGGCTCCGTCTAGGTTTTTAACGGTAAACCCCTTTTCTTTTAAGATACGTTCGGCAATATAAGAACGAAGCCCACTATGGCAGCTGACAATGTATTCTTTTGAAGTATCCAGTTCTCCAATTCGCTCACGCAATTGGTCCAAAGGGATGTGAATGAATTCTTTGAACTGTCCCTTTGCGACTTCGCCAGGATTGCGGACGTCCAACAAGATTTTACCGTTTGCTAGCTCCTCATCTAACTGGTGCCATTGGATATTTTGGCTGATACCTTCTGCGATGTTCATGGCAGCATATCCAATCATATTGACAGGATCTTTGGCTGAACCAAATGGCGGAGCGTAAGTCAATTCAAGCTCTGGTAAATCAAAAATCGTCAGTCCAGCCTTGATAGCAGTAGCAAGGACATCAATTCGCTTATCTACTCCCTTTTGACCGACTGTCTGGGCACCGAAAATTTTGCCGTCAGTTGGAGAGAAAATGAGTTTCAGCACAATATCAGTCGCACCAGGATAATAACCTGCATGGTCTTTTCCAGTCGTATGAATAACGGCATGCTCATAGCCGAGTTCTTGAACAGTACGTTCGCTTAAACCTGTTGAGGCGGCAGCTAGGTCAAAGACTTTAACGATAGCTGTTCCAATAGAACCTTTGTTTTTTCTATCAAGTCCAGCAATGACATCAGCTACCTGTCTGCCTTGTCGGTTGGCAGGAGAAGCCAGAGAATTCAAGGCATCCTGTCCTGTTATTTCTTGTTTAACTACAATGGCATCACCAACGGCGTAGATATTATCTTGATTGGTCTGATAGTTTTGGTCTACGAGAATACCGCCACGGAGACCCAGTTCAATTCCAGCATTTTTAGCCAGTTGACTATCAGGAGCAACACCGACTGAGAGAATGGTCACATCAGATGACAAGGTTTGTCCGTTAGACAATTCTAGAACCTGTCCCTTTTCATGAAAGGCAGTTACGGATTGTCCAGTGATAACATTGACCCCCTTACTTGTTAACTCTGCTTCTACATATCGTGCCATTTCCAAGTCAAAAGTAGGCAAAACATGGGGAGCTTGCTCGATAAGAGTGACCTTCAAGCCTTTTAAAGCTAAGTTTTCAGCCATCTCTAGACCGATAAATCCTGCACCAATTACCACAGCATGACCAGACTTGATTTGGTCTAACTTGGCCATAATCTTGTCCAAATCAGGTACGTTCCGAAGAGTAAAGAGATTGCTTGCTTCTTCAATACCTGATAGATTTGGAATGCTAGGTTTGGCGCCGGGTGATAGGATAAGTTTGTCGTAGCTTTCAATCAACTCACCAGTAGGCGTTTTGACTGTTACAGTTTGCTGCTCAGCATCGATACTAATGACTTCATGGAAGGGGCGGACATCTAGATTGAAGCGTTGTTTCAAACTTTCTGGCGTTTGAAGCAATAAACTATCATGCTCTGCTATTTCTCCAGAAATGTAATAAGGTAAACCGCAGTTGGCAAAGGAAACATAAGGTCCTTTTTCAAATACAATGATTTCAGCCTCTTCCTTCAGACGACGCAGACGAGTAGCTGCTGACATACCGCCAGCGACACCACCTACAATAATTATTTTCATGCTATTCCTCCTGTCCAGGCATTCATACCGCCTTTAATGTTGATTGCTTGATAGCCTTGAGATTTTAGATATTCTGTCGCCCGTTGGCTACGCATGCCAGATTGACAGATGATAAGATAGTTCTTGGTTTTGTCACCTTTAAATTGGTCAAGTTGACTTAAGGGATGGTTGATGGCTTGTGGAATATGACTACTAGCAAATTCGTCGACTTCGCGAACATCTAGCAAAACAGCATTCGTAGATTTTAATGCTTGTTCTACATCAGTTATCGGAAGACTGTCAGTATTTGAAAACATTCCTGAAAATAATTGTTTAAACATTGTTACTCCTTTATACCCTAAGGGGTATCTAAAATATATCAAGGAATCGGAAAGATGTCAAGGTAAAAAATTGACATTTTTCACTTCAAGCAGTACCATATAGGGTATGAATACTGATAAGAAAAAGATGATAAACCGTTTGAAACGGGCCGAAGGTCAGCTCAGAGGCATTCAGAAAATGATTGAAGAAGATCAGGAATGTATTGATATCGTAACTCAGTTGAGTGCTGTTCGTTCCAGTATCAATAGTATGATGGGAATGGTCATTGCTCAGAAGGTCCAAGACTGTATTGCTCATCCGTCTGAAAACCCTGAAGAACAAGAAGCTCGTCTTGCTCAAGCTATCAATTTAATCATAAAAAAATAGGAGTAGGGGTATGTCGACAGAAAGAGAAAAGATGATAGCTGGACAATTTTATATGGCAGCAGATGCTGAATTGAGAGAGATGCGAACCTTTGCCCGCCAACAGATGAAAAAATTTAACGAAGAACTAGATGGACAAGCCCGTTCGGAGCAATTGAAGAACTGGTTTGGAACTACAGGCCAACGCATTTATATGGAGCCAAATTTCTACTGTGACTACGGTAGTAATATTCATGTTGGTGAGGATTTTTACGCTAATTTCAACTGTACCATGTTGGATGTTTGTCCCATCACCATTGGCAAAAATGCCATGCTTGGTCCAAATGTACAGTTGCTAACTCCACTTCATCCACTAGATCCTGATGAACGGAATTCTGGCTTGGAATACGGGGCTCCAATTACCATTGGTGATAATTTTTGGGCTGGTGGTGGTGCGACAATCTTACCTGGTGTGACCTTGGGCGACAATGTCGTTGTTGGTGCTGGTTCAGTTGTGACCAAGTCTTTTGGTGATAATGTCGTTTTAGCGGGCAATCCTGCGCGTGTTATCAAAGAAATACCTCAAAAATAATTCTTCTTCGGGAGAATTTTTTTCTTTGCCTTGCGAATAGACTAGGTGAGGTGAAGAAAATGAATAATTTTGAATTGTTTAAATGGAAAAAAGCAGGTCTGACCAATCTTAATATTAATAAAGTTTTGGCCTATCAAGATTTACATGGTAAAAAATTGACCTTGCGAAATGTCGCTGTAGTGTCTGAATGTAAAAATCCAGTGCTATTTATGGAAAATTATAAGAATCTAGATACAAAAGCCTGTCGCGAGGAATTTAATAAGTATCCATCATTTTCAATTTTAGATGACATCTATCCTTTGGCGCTCAAACAGATTTACAATCCACCTGTACTTTTGTTTTATCAAGGGGATTTAGAATTGCTGGAAAAATCCAAGCTGGCAGTTGTTGGTACTCGAAATGCTAGCAAAAATGGTATTCAGTCTGTCCAGAAAATTATCAAGGAATTGAGCAATCGTTTTGTCATTGTTAGTGGTCTAGCAAGAGGAATTGATACGGCTGCCCACATCGCCAGTTTGAAAAATGGTGGACGAACCATTGCTGTTATTGGAACAGGTTTGGATAAGATTTATCCGAAAGAAAATAGAGAATTACAGACCTACATCGGAAAACACCATTTAGTTTTGACTGAATACGAACCAGGTGCAGACCCTCTCAAATACCATTTTCCAGAACGCAATCGCATTATAGCTGGTTTGGTAGAAGGATTGGTAGTCTGCGAAGCTAAAATGCGGTCTGGTAGCTTGATTACCTGCGAACGTGCCTTGGAAGGAGGAAGAGAAGTTTATGCCATTCCAGGTTCGATTCTGGATGGAAAATCAGATGGCTGTCATCATTTGATTCAGGAGGGGGCAAAGTGCATTACATCGGGCTTGGACATCCTTTCGGACTATCAATTATAAAATAAGTTTTCCTATAGAAAAAATAAAAATCTTGACACTGATTAAAAAATAGTATATTCTTTGTGAGGTTAAAAATAATTGTAAGGTATAAGAATGGCTACGAAATCAGTTACTAAGAAAAAAACGACAACCAAGAAGAATCTTGTCATAGTGGAGTCTCCTGCCAAGGCCAAAACTATTGAGAAGTATCTTGGTAAAAACTACCGAGTTGTTGCTTCAGTAGGTCATATCCGTGATTTGAAAAAATCCAGTATGTCCATTGACTTCGAAAACAACTACGCACCTGAGTATATCAATATCCGCGGAAAAGGTCCGCTTATCAATTCCTTGAAGAAAGAGGCCAAAAATGCCAAACAAGTCTTTCTGGCAAGTGACCCGGACCGTGAAGGAGAAGCGATTTCTTGGCATTTGGCTCATATCTTGGGACTAGATGAAAAAGATAAAAACCGGGTTGTTTTCAACGAAATCACTAAGGATGCCGTTAAAAATGCCTTCAAGGAACCACGTGCCATCAATCATGACTTGGTCGATGCCCAGCAGGCTCGTCGTGTTTTAGACCGTATCGTTGGATATTCGATTTCGCCAATTCTATGGAAAAAAGTCAAAAAGGGCTTGTCTGCAGGGCGAGTACAATCCGTTGCCCTCAAGCTCATCATTGACCGTGAAAATGAAATCAATAATTTCAAGCCAGAGGAATATTGGACTATCGATGCCAGCTTTAAAAAGGGTACTAAGAAATTCCAAGCCAGCTTTTATGGCTTAGATGGAAAAAAAGTCAAGGTTGAAAACAATGAACAGGTCAAGGAGATTCTGGCTCGTTTAAATAGCGATGATTTCTTGGTCGAACAGGTAGAGCGTAAGGAACGTAAACGCAATGCACCACTTCCTTATACAACCTCGACCATGCAGATGGATGCGGCTAACAAAATCAATTTCCGTACCCGTAAGACCATGATGGTTGCCCAACAGCTCTATGAAGGGGTTAGTCTTGGTACCGGTGGTACACAAGGTTTGATTACTTATATGCGTACGGATTCGACCCGTATTAGCCCTGTTGCACAAGCACAGGCAGCGGAGTTTATCACAGAACGTTTTGGAGAAAAGTATTCCAAACACGGTAGCAAGGTCAAGAATGCGACTGGTGCCCAAGATGCCCACGAAGCCATTCGCCCTTCAAATGTTCAATTGACACCGGAATCCATTGCCAAGTATCTGGATAAGGACCAACTTCGTCTGTATACTTTGATTTGGAATCGTTTTGTGGCTAGCCAGATGGCTGCAGCGGTCTTTGATACCATGAGCGTTCGCCTCGGTCAAAATGGAGTGATTTTTGCTGCCAATGGTAGCCAAGTTAAATTTGATGGTTACATGGCAGTCTATAATGATTCTGACAAGAATAAAATGTTGCCAGATATGGAGCAAGGTGATACAGTTGTACGCACATCAACAAATCCTGAACAACATTTCACGCAGCCACCAGCTCGCTATTCTGAAGCTACTTTGATTAAGACCTTGGAAGAAAATGGTGTAGGGCGTCCGTCAACCTATGCTCCAACCATTGAAACCATTCAAAAACGTTATTATGTCAAACTTGCTGCTAAGCGCTTTGAACCAACTGAGCTTGGTGAGATTGTCAACAAACTCATTGTTGAATTTTTCCCTGATATCGTTAATGTTAAGTTTACAGCCGATATGGAACAGAAATTGGACGATGTCGAAGTAGGTAAAGAGCAGTGGCAGAAGGTTATCGATGGTTTCTATCAACCCTTTAAAGTGGAACTTTCTAAAGCTGAAGACCAAATGGAGAAAATCCAAATCAAAGATGAACCAGCTGGTTTTGATTGTGAAGTTTGTGGACACGAAATGGTTATTAAACTTGGTCGTTTTGGAAAATTCTACGCATGTAGCAATTTCCCTGATTGCCGCAACACCAAACAAATTACCAAGGAGATCGGCGTGACTTGTCCCGTGTGTCAACAAGGTCAGGTCATTGAGCGTAAGAGTAAACGAAATCGCCTTTTCTATGGTTGTGACCGTTATCCAGAGTGTGAATTTACCTCATGGGATAAACCTGTCGGACGTTCCTGTCCAAAATGTGACCACTATCTCGTTGAGAAAAAAGTTCGTGGTGGTGGTAAACAAGTTGTCTGTCCAAATGGTGACTACGAGGAAGATAAAATTAAATAAGATAAGACTGCTATTCTCATGGGAATGGCAGTTGTTTTTCAAAGTTTGGTAATTTTTTTAAAAAAATAAGAGAAAAGTCTTGCATTCTATGAAATACTGTGTTATGATTATTGAGGTTTGAAAAAACTGACCTAAGACAGTAGGGGAGCTAGACTCGTAAACATCCTACCGAGGCACAAAACGATTATTGAGATAAACGTATTTGTACTTTCGTGTCTAGGTTTAGGTGCGATTTTTTTGTGCCTAGCCCAAAATAAAAACGGAGGTAAAAAAATGAGTGAAGCTATTATCGCTAAAAAAGCGGAATTAGTAAATGCCGTTGCTGAGCAAATGAAAGCTGCAACATCTATCGTTGTTGTAGACGCTCGTGGTTTGACAGTAGAACAAGATACAGTTCTTCGTCGTAACTTGCGTGGTGCAGAAGTTGAGTACAAAGTTATCAAAAACTCAATCTTGCGTCGTGCTGCTGAGCAAGCTGGTCTTGAAGGTCTTGCAGAATTGTTTGTAGGTCCATCTGCAGTTGCATTTTCAAACGATGCAGTAGCCCCAGCTAAAACAATTTACGATTTCGCGAAAACTGCTGATGCTCTTGAAATCAAAGGTGGAGCTGTAGAAGGTAAAGTTTCTTCTAAAGAAGAAATCGAAGCACTTGCTACATTGCCAAACCGCGAAGGCATGCTTTCTATGTTGCTTTCTGTACTTCAAGCGCCAGTTCGCAACGTTGCATACGCTGTCAAAGCTGTTGCAGAAAAAGAAGACGCTGCTTAATGTGTCAGAGTGTAGCTGCTTAGTGCTACAAACTATTTAAAAACCTAAATTGGAGGAAAATCACAATGGCATTGAACATTGAAAACATTATTGCTGAAATTAAAGAAGCTACTATCCTTGAGCTTAACGACCTTGTTAAAGCTATCGAAGAAGAATTTGGTGTAACTGCGGCTGCTCCTGTAGCTGTTGCTGCAGCTGGTCCTGCTGAAGAAGCTAAAGACTCATTCGACGTTGAATTGACATCTGCTGGCGACAAAAAAGTTGGCGTTATCAAAGTTGTACGTGAAATCACTGGTCTTGGTCTTAAAGAAGCTAAAGAGCTTGTTGACGGTGCACCAGCTATGGTTAAAGAAGGCGTTGCAACTGCAGAAGCTGAAGAAATCAAAGCTAAATTGGAAGAAGCAGGCGCTTCAGTTACTCTTAAATAATAGAGTTTCCAATCAAAATAAAAACCTATCACTTAATGTGGTAGGTTTTTTCGTTCTATTGTTGCAAACGTTTTCGTTGTGGGGTATAATATAAAAAATGATGTCTAAAGATTAGGAGAAAGACATGAAAAGTTACAAAAACTATATCTTCGATTTTTATGGTACATTGGTTGATATTCGTACAGATGAGAATAAACTAGAGGTCTGGAATCAGCTAACACAGATTTACAATGCTTTTGGTTGTTCCTATCGACCGCGCCAGTTGAAAAATGCCTATCATCGTTTTGTAGAAGAGGCAGAGAGCTCTCTCGCGGAAACAGTGAGTTATCAGTATGTCGAAATTGATTTAGAAACAATCTTCATTCGCCTATTAACGGATGCACCAAATGAAAACCAAAGTACCAATAAGCCGACTGATTTAGAGACTTTTGGGCAAGTAGTAGCCACGATTTTCCGCGTGCTTTCACGTGAAAAGTTAGAGGCTTATGAAAATACCCTAACTAGTCTACAGACATTAAAGGATAGAGAAGTGCGATTATTTATTCTCTCTAATGCTCAACGAATTTTTACTCAGGCAGAAATTGAACAGACAGGTTGTGCGGATTTGATGGAAAAAATTTATATCTCTTCTGACTTTAAGATGAAGAAGCCTGAACCAGCATTTCTTCAACTGGTTTTAGAGGAAAATAATCTTGATGTTGAGGAAACGGTTATGGTTGGTAATGATTTGACATCCGATATAGCTATTGCTCATGAATTGGGAATGGATTCCATTTTGCTGAATACTTTCCCGTATAGTCAGGAAGAAATCGACTCTTATAGGAGACTTGGTTGGAATTTTGAGGTTGTTGGAGATATAGCGGAGCTATTGTAAATAAGCGATAGAACAGTAAAGAATATGCATAAAACATATTATGTAAATAAATAATTCTACTTTCATATTATGAGAGTAGTTTTTGTATTTTCACGTCATTTTCTGATATACTGGATAGGTATTAAAATTTAGAAAGGTTCTGTTTTGGGTCATTCCCAATCAGTAGCCAGTCTTCTGGCTAGAGGTATTAGTTTCATGTCTCAAACCCACATTAACGTTATCGGAGCTGGCTTGGCTGGCTCAGAAGCTGCTTATCAGATTGCCAAACGTGGCATTCCTGTCAAACTCTACGAGATGCGTGGTGTCAAACCAACACCCCAGCACAAGACCGACAAGTTCGCAGAGTTGGTCTGTTCCAACTCTTTCCGTGGCGATAGTTTAACCAACGCTGTCGGCCTTCTTAAGGAAGAGATGCGTCGTTTGGATTCCATTATCATGCGTGCCGGAGAGGCCCACCGTGTGCCTGCTGGGGGGGCCATGGCCATGGACCGCGAGAATTTCTCCCAAGCAGTCACAGATGAGATTCACAACCATCCACTGATTGAGGTCATTCGCGGTGAGATTACAGAGATTCCAGAAGATGCCATTACAGTTATTGCGACGGGACCTTTGACATCCGACGCCCTGGCGGAGAAGATTCACGCGCTCAATGGTGGCGACGGTTTTTACTTCTACGATGCGGCAGCACCAATTGTGGATAGTTCGACCATTAACATGGATTTAGTCTATCTCAAGTCCCGGTATGACAAGGGAGAAGCTGCCTATCTCAATGCTCCTATGAACAAGGAGCAGTTCACCGCTTTCTATGAGGCCTTGATTTCAGCCGAAGAGGCGCCGCTTAATTCCTTTGAAAAAGAAAAATATTTTGAAGGTTGTATGCCTATCGAGGTTATGGCCAAACGTGGTATAAAAACCATGTTATATGGTCCAATGAAGCCAGTTGGTCTGGAATATCCAGAAGATTACAAGGGACCTCGTGACGGTGAATATAAGACACCTTACGCAGTTGTCCAGCTCCGTCAGGATAACGCAGCAGGTAGCCTTTACAATATTGTTGGCTTCCAGACTCACCTTAAGTGGGGCGAGCAGAAGCGGGTCTTCCAGATGATTCCAGGGCTTGAAAATGCTGAGTTTGTCCGTTACGGTGTTATGCACCGCAATTCCTACATGGATTCGCCAAACTTATTGGAACAGACCTTTGCGACCAAGAAAAATCCAAATCTTTTCTTTGCAGGTCAAATGACAGGAGTAGAAGGCTATGTTGAGTCTGCCGCCTCTGGCTTAGTGGCCGGTATCAATGCTGTTCGCCGTTTCCGTGGCGAAGAACCAGTCATCTTCCCACAGACCACAGCTATCGGGGCTCTGCCATTCTACATCACCCACACGGAAAGCAAGCACTTCCAGCCTATGAATGTCAACTTTGGCATCATTAAGGAGCTAGACGGACCGCGGATCCGCGACAAGAAGGAGCGTTATGAGGCAATAGCAGAGCGTTCCCTCAAAGACTTGGAAGAGTTTTTGGGCTACTAAGATATTTAGACTATCATCAGACACCTTCGGGTGTCTTTTGTGTTATACTGGGGTTAGAAAAACGAAGGAGAAACGAATGAATCACGATACTTGGAAGGGAATTATTCTGCAGAAACAAGGTTTGTTGAAACCCCAGTCTGCCCAGAGAATCTGCCAAAACCTCAACGGCTTGCAGGCTCAGTTTCAGCCCTATGTTCATGTCGGATTTCGTAACCGTATGACAGCGGAGGATTTTCATGAGGGCAGCTGGCAGGAGGAACTGACACGCCAGTGGTCCATTCGGCGAACGGTTCATGCCTATCTCAAGTCAGAAATTCCTCTCTATATCCACGAGGGGCGGCTGGCCAGCACCGATTACCTCAAGACAGAAGGGCGGGACGGTTTTAGTCCGCAGACCAAACAGAAATATCACCAGCTGATTTTAGAAGCTCTTGAACAAGGTCCCATGACCCGTGAGGATCTCAAGGTCCTTTGCCGAGGGGAAAAGATGACACAGGAAGAGGAGAAGCTGGTCTTTAATGCCTGGGGCGGCCTTTTTCGCTACATGGTCGAGCGTGGAGAAGTCTATCAAGAGTACGGTGCCAAACGTTTTCATCGCCTGACAGACTTTCAGTCACTTTCGCGGGAAAAAGCAGAGCTGGAAATCGCACGGCGGTATTTTGCAGGTTTTGGGCCAGTCAGTTTAGCGGATGCTCGTTATTACTTTAAGGAAAATAAATCTACAGTCCAAAATTGGATGAAACAATTAGACCTAAAAATCGTTGAGGTAGCAGGAGAAGAACGTTTTTATCTGGGAGAATTAGAAGAAGCTGAATTGCCTGATTGCCTCTTCGTGGCAGGTTTAGACCAACTTTTGCTAGGTTATGAAAAGAAAGCCAATCCTTTCTTTGATCCCAAGTTTATCCGCCAGATATATACGCTGACAGGCATTGTCAAACCCGTTGTTTTCTACAAGGGACGACTGGTTGCGACCTGGCGGCGTGATAAGGACAGGATTGAATTGGCTATATTTGAAAATATGACCAATCGTGAACTGAAAGAACTGGAACGTTACCGTCGAGTCTACGAGGAACGCTTAAAAACTGAGCAAAAATTGTTCGGAAAATAAGAATAATGAAATAAAAAAACTAAATTTTCTGAATATTTCAGAAAATCTATGGTATAATACTAAAAACACTGTTTAGAAAGAGATGTCTATGAACAAGTCTTACTTTTATCTAGATATGAAAACGCACGAATTGGAAGTGCCCTTTACTGCTAGAAAACGCCGTGTCCGTGTTTTATTGCCAAAAGGATATGCTGAAAATACAGAAGAGACATATCCCGTTGTTTATTTCCACGATGGGCAAAATGTACTCTACAGTAAGGAAGCTTTTTCAGGGCATTCTTGGAAAGTCATTCCAACTATCAAGCGAAATCCCGATATTGCAAAGATGATTATTGTGGCCATTGACAATGATGGTGCTGAGCGTATGCACGAATACGCTGCCTGGAAGTTTAGCGAGATGGGCATTCCTGGAATTCAGTTTGGTGGCAAGGGTACTTTATATGCCGAATTTGTCATGGATGTGGTCAAACCTTTTATAGACCAAACCTATCGAACCAAGTCCGATAAAATCCATACTGCTATGATTGGCTCGTCACTAGGTGGCAACATCACTCAGTTTATGGGGCTAGCCTATCAGGACCAAATCGGCTGTCTAGGTGTATTTTCATCAGCTAACTGGCTCCATCAAGAAGCTTTTGACCGCTATATTGAGCGTCAAGCCTTGGATAAGGACCAACGTGTTTATATCTACGTTGGAACAGAAGAAGCAGATGATACAGATAAAACGCTGATGGCTGGCAATATCAAGCAATCTTATATCAATTCCTCTCTGACTTACTATCGTCAATTGATAGCAGGTGGGGTTGATTTGGACAATATTGCCTTGGAAGTTGTTTCCGGTGCCGTCCACAACGAAGAAGCTTGGGCAGCTTATTTGCCAGATTGCTTGCGATTTTTAAGCGAAAAATGGTAATGTAAAGAATTAGTTAGGAGAATGAATATGCATGTAGAATTTTTAAGTCACTGGTCAGGTCATCTCGGTCGTGAAATGAATGTCAACCGTTATGGTCACTCGGGTATTCCTGTAGTTGTTTTCGCTTCATCAGGCGGTTCGTACAATGAATACGCAGATTTTGGTATGATTGAAGCCTGCCGTGGCTCAATTGAAGCTGGGAATGTCCAATTTTTCACTCTTACCAGTCATGATAAAGAAAGCTGGTTAGCAGATTGGAAATCCATTCATGATAAAGCAGAGGCTCATCGTGCCTATGAACGTTATGTAATTGAGGAAGCTATTCCATTTATCAAACATAAGACTGGTTGGTTTGATGGGATGATGACAACGGGTTGTTCTATGGGAGCTTATCACGCACTGAATTTCTTCCTCCAGCATCCAGATGTATTTACAAAAGTTATCGCCCTTTCAGGTGTCTATGATGCTCGTTTCTTCAACAACAACCATGATTATGGTCATGATGATGCAGTCTATCAGAACTCACCATCAGATTACATTTGGAACCAAAACGACGGCTGGTTTATTGATAAATACCGCCAAGCAGACATCATTGTTTGCACAGGTTTAGGCGATTGGGAGCAAGATGGCTTAGACTCATTTTATAATCTAAAACGCGCATTTGAAGAGAAAAATATCCCAGCCTGGTTTGACACCTGGGGGACAGATGTGGCACATGATTGGGTCTGGTGGAGAAAGCAGATGCCTTACTTCCTACACGCAATCGGTCTATAAGGAGAGTTTTCTATGAATTATTTAGTGATTTCACCCTTTTATCCTGAGAATTTCCAGCCTTTTACCATTGAACTGGCTAAGAAAGAGGGAGTAAAGGTACTCGGGATTGGACAAGAGCCCTACGATCAACTTCCTGAAGAGCTCCGCCATGCCCTTACAGAATACTTCCGCGTGGAAGACTTGGAAAATATCGATGAAGTCAAGCGAGCGACGGCTTTCTTGATTTATAAGCACGGGCCAATCGACCGCATCGAGTCCCATAATGAGCACTGGTTGGAAAATGATGCTAGTCTCCGTAAGCAATTTGATGTTTTCGGTGCCAAGCCAAATCACCTCAAGAAAACCAAGTTTAAGTCCGAGATGAAAAAATACTTCAAGCAGGCTGGAGTGCCTGTTGTGCCAGGGCAAGTGGTGCGGACAGACAATGACATCAATAGAGCGGTCAAGCACATCGGTTTTCCCATGATTGCCAAGCCTGATAACGGAGTTGGGGCTTCAGGAACCTTCAAATTGACTGGCCCAGAAGATTTGGAAACCTTCAAGCAAAATTGGGACCGTCAGGTTGTCTATTTCTTTGAGAAATTTGTGGATTCCAGCATCATCACCACCTATGACGGCTTGGTCGATGCCAAGGGAAATGTCATCTTTGAAACAGGTCTGACCTATGTGCACACACCTCTGGAGCTTATGTTGTCTAAAAAAGACAACGCCTACTACATCGAGAAGGACTTGGATCCCAAGTTGGTGGAATACGGTCGTTCGATTGTCAAAACATTCGGTATGAAGGAGCGTTTCTTCCATATCGAGTTTTTCAAGGACGGCGATGATTACATAGCGATTGAGTACAATAACCGTATGGCAGGTGGTTTCACAGTTGAAGCCTACAACTATGCCCATTCCATTGATCTCTTCCGTGACTATGCTAATATCGCAACAGGTGGTACAGTTGAGGAACGTAGATTTGAACCACAATACTGCTTGGTAGCAACTCGTCGTGATACAACTGACTATGTTCACTCTGCAGATGACATTCATCAGAAATTCGCTGGTAAGATTAAAACCGTCAAACGCATGCCAGATGCCTTTGCGGAATTGCAAGGAAACGATGCCTACCTTCTAGTTACCGATAGCAAGGCGACCTTGGATGAGATGATTAACTTCATTGGAAAAACGAAATAAACTCAGTAGAAGATGCCAGAAATGGTATCTTTTTTCTTACAAACTTGTAAGTTTTGAGACCAAACTTGTAAGAGTAGTAGTACCGTAAATGAACTATAATAGACTCATAAGAAAGAGAAAGAAGGAAATTATATGTCATTTAAATTTTTACAAGCAAAGAAAATGGAAGAGGTGGTATTCTCAGAAAAAGAAAAGGCTGAACTCATGGAACAAGCAGAATTTTTAGAGGAGCTTGCCCATGATTTGCAAAGTATGCGATTTATGGCATACTAGAGGGAGGAAACTATGAAAAAGAATGTATTTGCCCTGCTGGTTTTGGGCGGTATGACTCTGACGGCTTGCTCTTCATCTTCAGCAGGTCTAAGCTTTGATGAAGGCTATCAGACCTTTCATTACAAAGGAAAAGACTATGCTATTAGTAAAGTAGAAGTAACAGAAGATAGTATCCAAAGAACAGAAGCTAAGTTTATGGAATGGCCAGCGGTCAAAGATAATGGATCGGTAAAAGAAACTGTTTCCTTGAATAACCTCTATATAACCACTAGCAAGGAATGGGTCATCGGTGTCCAGGATGGTTATTATAAGGTGGATTTAGTAGATAATATTGCTGAGTCAGACCGAATCGACTATCAAGCATTACTTGATGCAGTTGATTTATCCAAAGAAAACAATTAGGAGTTTATATGTTATTAGAAATCAATCATTTAGAAAAAGTTTACCGCACGCGCTTTTCAAAAGAGGAAACTCGTGCCTTGCAAGATGTGGATTTTAAGGTAGAAGAGGGCGAGTTTATTGCCATTATGGGCGAAAGTGGCTCTGGTAAAACAACCTTACTCAACATTCTTGCAACCTTGGACAAGCCAACTCGTGGCTCTGTTCTTTTGAACAATCAAGATATTACCAAAATCAAGGAGAGCGAGCTGGCCGATTTCCGTTTGCGTAACCTGGGCTTTGTCTTCCAAGATTTTAATCTTTTGGACACCCTGTCCATCCAAGACAATATCTTTTTACCTCTGGTATTGGCGCGAGCTAGCCATCAAGAAATGGAAAAACGTTTGAAAGTCTTGGCGCCAAAACTACGTATTCAAGATTTGCTGAAAAAACGTCCCTTTGAACTTTCTGGTGGACAGAAGCAGCGCGTGGCCATTGCTCGTAGTTTGATTACCCAGCCACAGATTGTCCTAGCGGACGAACCGACAGCTGCGCTTGATTACCGCAATTCAGAAGATTTGCTGAATTTATTTGAAGAGATTAACCGTGACGGTCAAACTATTCTCATGGTGACCCACTCGGCCAACGCAGCTAGTCATGCTAAGCGAGTACTCTTTATCAAGGACGGGCGGATTTTCCACCAATTGTACAAGGCAGGTAAGAGCAATCAAGACTTTGCCAAGGAAATTTCGCTCAATATGTCTGCACTTTTAGGGGGTGAATAGATGTTTTACCTCAAACTTGCTGGACAAAATATCCGAAAATCCATGGGTGTGTTTGCTCCTTTTGTTTTAGCCAGTCTGGTCCTCTTTACCTTGATTTGTTCTATGTTCTTACTCATGCTCAGTCCAGTAATGAAGACCATGGGCTCAGGTGCCATTTCTATCGGTCTTGGCGTGATTGTTCTGACCATTTTCTCGGTCATTATGGAAATATATAGCTTTAATTTCCTCATGCAGCAACGGACTAGGGAGTTCGGGCTTTACAATATGCTGGGGATGAACAAGAAAAAAGTAGCCTTGATAGCCAGCCTAGAATTGATGATGATATTCTTACTGGTTGTGGTTCTTGGTTCTGTCTTAGCTGGTGTGTTCGCAAATGTTCTCTACTTGATTTTTGTCAATCTAACAAATTATAGTGATTTGCATTTTGGAATAGCTCCTCTGGCATTTGCCATGACCGCCTTTCTCTTTGCAGGTATCTTCTTTATCTTGGAATTACTGGCTATTCGGACTATTGGCAAGACCAGTCCGCTGATTTTATTCCGAGCTAGTGAAAAAGGGGAGAAGGAGCCGCGTGGGAATTTCCTCTTGGCAGCACTCGGTGTACTTAGCCTAGGGGTTGGTTACTACCTATCACTTTCTTCTCAATCTGAAGGAGTTGGCGTCATCATTCGTTTCTTCATCGCTGTGCTCTTTGTCATCGCGGGGACCTACTTGTTCTACATCAGCTTTATGACTTGGTATTTGAAGGCTCGTCGGAAAAACAAACGCTATTTTTACACGCCAGAGCATTTCATTACCACGTCGCAGATGATTTTCCGTATGAAACAGCATGCAACTGGTTTGGCAAATATTACCCTCTTAGCAGTCATGGCCTTTGTGACCATTGCAACAACGACTTCACTTTATACTGGCATGTCAAGCATGACAAGTGGTCTTTATCCAAAGGAAACATCTATTACCTACAAAGTTGCGGATAGAAGTCAGGGTGAAAGTGCCTATCAGCAATCGGTGCTCAGCCATTTTCCAGAAAAAGCGGAAGATAGTCTGTCCTACCTGACCTACCAAGCTGGTCTGGTCTATGACGGTGGGAAGGAGATTGTCATTAGTCCAGAAACCATTGCCAATCCAGACTTTAGCAAAATAGCCTTTACCTACTTCGTCACCCAAGATGATTTCCGGAAGTTGGGCAATGACCTGCCAGAGCTGGCTGCCAATCAAGTTGCCTTTATCCGTCCAAGTGAAATGCCGTTGCTAGAGAAAGTCACTTTGGGAGATAGTACTTTCGAGAATGTAGTAAATCTTGATACAGCTATTTTCCCTGATATTACTAATACGCTCAATGCTGCCGTTATGGTAGTCAGTGATGATACTGTGTTGGATGCTGTACGTGAGTATTACGAATCCAATAATCCGCAAGGCTCTCTTGTTAGTCTAGACTACCGTGTCTTTACTGACTTGACTGATGAAGAAGTAGCAAAAGTTGGTGAACAGGCAGGTGATACCTATAATATCAGCGATGCTAATGGAGAATCTTTTGGTTACGCCATGCAGAAAACAGATTTCAATAATATGCTCATGGGCCTCAGAGGCGGTTTCCTCTTTACAGGTTTCTTGCTGGGAATTAGTTTCTTGCTGGGTGCTGCCTTGATTATCTACTACAAGCAGTATTCGGAAGGGCATGAGGACAAGAAATCCTACAAGATTTTACAGGAAGTGGGCATGAGTGCAGCAGCGGTCAAAAAGACCATTAACTCGCAAACACTTACGGTCTTCTTTATGCCACTAGCTATGGCGACCTTGCATTTCGTGATTTCTCTTGTTATGCTTAAGCAAATGCTATTGACCCTTGGTGTCACCTCTTCGCTTATGATTTATACCGTCAGCGGAATTACCCTACTGGCAGTCGCTCTGATTTACTTTGTCATTTACAAGTGGACCAGCCGAACCTATTATCGCATTATTGAACGGTAGAAGAAGTCTCGCCTTGTGCGAGATTTCTTGCTTTTTCAGGGGAATGGTGTTACAATGGTAATACCAAAGGAATACTCGAAGAGGTGAGAAAATGGCAGCTATCACATTGAAAGTTTCTGAGCAGGACAAGCTCTTTATGCAGGCTATGGCAAAGTTTGAAGGTGTCAGCTTGTCAGAACTCATTCGGACTAAAACCCTTGAAGCCCTTGAAGACGAGTACGATGCGCGTGTGGCAGATATCGCTCTAGCTGAATACGAGGCAGACTTGGCGAAAGGCATTGAACCGATTAGCTGGGAGGAAATGTTGGAAGAGTTGGGGTTGACGGATGAAGACCTGTTATAAACTCGTACCGACCAGTCGTTTTATCAAACAGTTGAAAAAGTTGGACAAATTTACCCAAAAACAGATTACCAACTACCTGTCTAGTCATGTGACCGACAACCCCAGACAATACGGAAAAGCCTTGACTGCCAATCGTTCTGGCCAATGGCGCTATCGTATCGGCAATTACAGGGTCATCGTCAGCATTGAGGATGATAAATTGATCGTAACAGCTCTTGAAGTCGGGCATCGAAAAGAAGTATATAAATAAAAAAACAAGACTTGTGTCCTGGCTTTTGCAGAATGAAGAAGATGAAAAAAGAGAAGATTTATATTGTTGAAGACGATGAGATGATTGTCCAGCTCTTGAAGCAGCATTTGGGAAAATCTTATCAAGTAGAAAGCGTGCAGAATTTCCGAGCCGTCAGTCAGGAGGTTGCTGAAATCAAACCAGACTTAGTGCTGATGGATATTAGCCTGCCTTATTACAACGGCTTTTACTGGACGACAGAAATCCGTAAAACCATGACCATGCCCATTATCTTTATCTCCTCTAGCGATGATGAGATGAATGCAGTCATGGCTATGAACATGGGTGGTGATGATTTTGTGTCCAAGCCATTTTCACTAGGGATTTTGGATGCCAAAATCGGTGCCTTTCTGCGTCGGGTTAATCAATTTAGCAAAACAACGGACTTGTCTATCGACCAATTCCAGCTTAGTTTGGACGGGCGATTTTCAAACGAATCGGAACAGGTTCAATTGTCTCCAACAGAAACCAAGATTTTATCAGCCTTACTAGAACGACAAGGGCAGATTGTCAGCAAGGATGAGCTCTTGGAAAAACTTTGGGAAAATGAAGAATTTATTGATCAGAATACGCTAAATGTCAACATGACTCGACTGCGTAAGAAGGTGAGTGAAGTCGGTTTTGAACGAATTCATACTGTTCGTGGCGTGGGGTACTTGGTCAAATGATAGCAAAATTTATCCGTGAATACCGGAGTTTTTACTTCTCCTACATTGTTCTGGCTACTAGTTTTATCTTGCTTTTCTTTCTCTATCAACTGCCCAGCGAATTTCTGCAAAACGCTCTGCTATTGTCCCTAACCCTTATCATCCTACTGACAGTAGGCCTGTTCTGGAAGTTTCGCAACCGCATGAGAGCCTTGGAAGACTATCTCCATGAAGAAGCTCTGCCCCTGCTGAATAAGCCTGTGGACCTGGCCTATCTCAACTTGATTGAAGCGGAGAAGGAGGCGACACGGGAGCAGCTTTTGGTCTATAAGTCGCGGGAAGAAGACCTGCAAGCCATGGTCAAAATGTGGTCCCACCAGATGAAAGTGCCTCTGGCTGCCCTGTCTTTGATGAGCCAGACTGGCAATCTCAACCAGCAGGATGTCAATCACCAGCTCTTGCGCTTAGATAATTACATGGCCAATCTCCTCAATTACCTCAAACTAACCAACCATGCCAGCGATTTTCGATTTGAGCAGGTGGAAGTAAGAGAAGTGGTGGTGGATTTGGTCAAAAAATACCGCAATCAGTTCTTGCAAAAGGACATTTCAGTGATCATCGATGGAAATTGGCTACTGAAAACCGACAGAAAGTGGCTTAGTTTTGCCCTATCACAGATTATCGACAACGCCCTCAAGTACAATAAGACTGGTGGAAAGGTGGCCATTGAATTGAATGAGGGAATTTCCGTTACTGATACGGGAATTGGCATTCTGGCAGAAGACATTCCACGCCTGTTTGACGAAGGTTTTACAGGTTTTAATGGCCGTGAACACCAAAAAGCGACAGGATTTGGGCTTTATTTGACAAAGCGGGTCTTGAATCAGTTGGAACTAGCTATTTCCGTCGAAAGTCAACTGGAAGTTGGGACAACTGTAAGTATCACTAAAGTACAGTAAAAACTGTGCTTTTTTCATTTTGAAACTGCCTTAAAAATATGATATACTAAATTTAGTTTGAATTAGGAGGTTACTATGTCCCATCATCACGCCTTACAAAACGGATCGGATATTCGCGGGATTGCGATTACAACGGACGAATATGCCGTCAATCTCACGCCACAAGCCACCAAGGAAATCGTCCGTGGCCTGATTCATTGGCTAACTCAGAAGCCAAAACTGGCTCAAGCCTATCAAAACGGACAACTCAAGATTGGTATCGGCCGAGACAGCCGCCTCAGCGGTCCAGACTTGGTTGCTGCCTTTAAAGAAGAAGCTGTTCGTCTGGGCGTTCAGCTGATTGATTTTGGCATGGCCACCACGCCAGCCCTTTTCATGAGCACCCAGTACCCTCAGTTCAAGTGCCACGCTGGTGTCATGATCACTGCCAGCCACCTGCCCTATTACTTCAACGGCATTAAGATTTTTTCGGAAAATGGCGGAGCAGAACATGAAGATATCGACTTCATCCTCTCGCATAGTGAAGACTTGCCAGCTTCTTCCCTTGGAAGTGTCACCAGTGCAGACCTGATTACGCCTTATGCCCAAGATCTGGTTGATAAAATTCGTACCGCCTGTGGTGGACAAGAAAAACCACTGACAGGTCTGAATATCATCGTCGATGCTGGAAACGGTGCAGGCGGATTTTTTGCTGAGAAAGTGTTGGCAGAATTGGGAGCAGATACCACAGGCTCACAATTCCTAGACCCAGACGGAACCTTCCCAAATCACGTTCCAAACCCTGATAACAAGGAAGCTATGGAAAGCATTCGTCAGGCTGTCTTGAAGCAAGGTGCAGACCTAGGCATTATCTTTGATACCGACGTTGACCGTGCCGCCCTGGTCACCAAGTCAGGTCAAATTCTCAATCGTAACAACCTGATTGCCGTTCTCAGCCAGATTGTCCTAGCTGAACATCCAGGAACCAGCATTGTGACCAATTCCCCAACAACTGAACACCTTAAAGTCTTTATAGAAAGCCTGGGCGGTAAACAAATACGCTATATCTCAGGCTATCGCAACGTGATTAACCGTGCTATTTTAGCAAACCAAGAGGGAGTTGATTGCCAGTTGGCTATCGAAACCTCAGGTCACGCTGCCTTTAAAGAAAATTACTTCCTCGATGACGGAACCTATGTAGCGGCTAAGATTCTCATGCTCTTACCCAAACTGCAAGCGGAAGGCAAGTCCTTGGACGACTTGATTGCCCAGCTTAAACAACCGCTGGAAACCCAAGAAGTGCGGTTCAAACTAGAAGCTACAGATTATCGAGCACTTGGTGAACAGGTCATTGCTAACCTCCGCCAAACCAGCCTCGAAGGCTTTGCTTTTAACCCAGAAAACGAAGAAGGAGTGCGGTTTGACCTGACTGAGCCTTATGGTGACGGCTGGCTCTTGCTCCGTATGAGCCTTCACGAGCCACTCTTAGTCTTGCAGGTGGAAAACGACCATACTGGTTATATTCCTGCCGTTTTACGAACTCTCTCAGCCTTTTTGGACCAGTACCCAGCTGTCAATCAGGAAAAGTTGAAAGAATTGCTATAATTGAAAACACGAGTAAGTTTGAACTTACTCGTGTTGTTTTACATAATTTATATTACGTAAAATCATAATTTATCCAGAGCATTTTTCTGCTCATCGTTGACGATATGGGTGTAGAGGTCGGTGACCTGGGTATTGGCATGCCCCAGCTGATGACTGACTAGAACTTGCGACTTGGTGGCGTCGTAGAGGCGAGTTGCCAATGTATGACGGAGTTTGTGGGGGGTTACGCGTATCTTGAAGTCCGCAGAATATTTCGCAACCATTTTTTCAATAGAAGAAGCGTCGATACGATTGGGCAGACCACGGTATTCGGACAGGAAGAAGGCTGTATCTGTTTTTTCAGCCTTGTAGCGTTGCTGACGGATGCTCATATAGGTTTCCAGATAGGGCTTAGCAAACCCAGCCACATTGACCGAGTCCCGCTTACCCCCTTTACGGGTTACTTCGATAATCATCATATTGAGATTTACATCTCGAAGATCCAAATTCACCGCTTCTGACAGACGGACGCCAGAAGCCAAGAGAAGCGCCAGAATCGCCAAATCCCGCTCCTTATTTTTCTGGAAGGAGGAGAGGGCACGGTTGGAAAGCTTGACCTGGTATTCCTTATCTACATAGTCCAAAAACTCCATCGTTTCATCGCCCAAAAATAGCTTTTGCTTGATGTTCTCCGCCCTAGCCGCCAAGGTTTCCTTCTTCTTCTTGGTGGACACCTTCTTCATGACATTGCGGTAGAAGTAGGGCTCGCCCTGCTCATTTTCCACTTCTTCGGTTAAATACTTGAAGAGACTAGAAAGAGCCGACAGGGTACGGTTAATGGTGGTCTGTGACACACCATTCTGCGTGGTATTCGCGTTCAGCAGGGGACGCTCCCGCAGATAAAGAATAAAAGCCTCCATATCTTTTTTTGTCAAATGTTCCAGAACATCTAATGGAATGTCAGCGATTCGTTCCACAGACACCAAATCTGAATCCTGTAACCACTCAAAAAAACGACGGTATTCTTTCAAGTATTCATATAAGGTAGTAAAACTGTAAGGCACAGCCAATTTTGACTGATAATATTCCAGAACAAACCAAGGCATAATTTCTTTTAGTTGATCAATTTTTTCCAATAATAACTCGCGACGCATGTATTTCTCCTGATTTTAGTTTACTAGTTTGAAAAGTACAAAATAATACGCCTTAGAAAATCCAGTTTTCCCAAGAATAATGTACATTTTTTGAGAAAAAGTTTTTTCAGTTTTGACTATAAGTAGTATAGCATAACCGCATATAACTTTCAAGAAAATTATAGTTTTTCGGAAAGATGTATGTAGGGAAATTTAGTTAATAAAAAATATGATATAATATAAACAAATACGAAAGGATGTTTTATGTTAGATTTTGTTCCTATCAGTCCTGATAATTGGCGAGTTCCGTTATCTGTTTCTCCTGACCAAGCGGAGTTTGTCGCCGATAAGGTAACAACCTTGGCACGTGCCTTTGCTTATCGAATGTTTGATAGTCAGGCTTATTTGATTTACCAGCAAGATTGTCCGATTGGCTTGATTTTATACCATGATTTTCCTGAACGACAAGCCTATCTCATCTCTGAATTCTTTATTGATACGAATTTCCAGCGACAAGGTTTGGGTCGTCAGGCTATGACACAGTTGCTGGAAAAATTCCGCTCAGAAAGAAAATTTTCAGCTGTCCAGCTCTGCATTTTATCTCAAAACACCCCAGCCAAAGCCTTGTATCAATCGCTTGGCTTTGTTGAAACGGGCGAATATGATGAAGATGAAATTATATTGCGATTAGAATTCTAAAAAAATTACACAATATAAATTATGTAAACATAATTAGCTTCTTTGACTGAGCTGCAGGATTAAATCCATAGCTGTTTTTCGATTTCGGAAATAAAGTTTTATTCCACTAGACTTCAAGCGTTTGGTAAAGGCGCTTTGGCTGAGTTTCATCTTCTCGGAAATTGGCTTTTGCTTAAATTCTTCCTGATAGATTTTATTGCTGATTAAGAATTCAAACAAGTCTGTTTGTGAACTATTCCAAGTAGCTTTGATAAAATCACTTGAAGTAAGTAAAGGATTGATAACACGGTCAATTTGCTTGTATTCAGAAGAAAAAGCAACTAGGCTACTACCATAGTCATCCTTATCTTGAATGACCTTTATCGCTTTCTGTGCTTCCCAATAAGCAGGTCCATCCACTCCAATGCTTTGTTTTGGGTCGATGACTGTCAAAATTTTCCCCAGACCAATTCCAAATTTAATTTCTAGCTGATCACGAAAAGCCAGTTGAATTTGGTCAATCATCAAAAATATATGAGGGTTAGGCTTGCATAGGGCTTGAAATTCATCTCCCTTTGTAAGGGTAAATGGCGATGCCAAGTTCTGGGAAAAAGAATAATTGATACTATGCAGCTGCTGTTTTAGACCTTCTATAGTGTTTGAACGCTGGGAAACCTGTTTTGAATGGATAATATTTCCTATTATTGCGATATAATTCATGACTTGTCCTTTGATTATCGTTATTTTTCTATTTTAACGGACATTGCCTAAAATGTCGAGTATGAGGGACTTTTTTAAAACTTTCCTTTATAACGGAAATTCAGACTGCAAAATAGCGCTCTTTTCTACCATCCTACTCCTATTTTCTATTGCTAAAACTTAACCACTTCGAACAAAAAAGTAAAAAGAAGAGATTATTTTCTCTTCTTTTTGGCTTTCTTGATTTTATTGGCTTGGCGTTTCATGGCTTGTTTCATAGCAAACTCACCAATTTTACCTTTCAAACCGCCTCCAAACATTTGGGACATATCTGGCATACCAGCTCCTCCCATCAGTTGGCTCATATCAGGCATTCCTGCACCGCCCATCATGTCTTCAAGAGCAGACATATCCATACCATTCATATTTGGCATATTTTTAGGAAGATTATTTGGGTTAATCCCCATTTGTTTCATCATCTTGCTCATATCACCAGACATGACACCTTGCATCATTGTTTTGGCTTGGTTGAAATCTTTGATAAATTTATTAACTTCTACAAAGCTATTTCCTGAACCGTTAGCAATACGACGGCGACGGCTAGGTGTTAACAAGTCAGGATTTTCACGTTCAGCTGGTGTCATAGAGGATACAATTGCTCGTTTTCGTGCAATTTCTCGCTCGTCAACTTTTAAGTTGGCAAGAGCTGGGTTGCCAGCCATACCTGGAATCATCTTCAGCAGGTCTTCCATTGGTCCCATATTTTGAACTTGGTCCAGCTGATCGATGAAATCGTTGAAATCAAAGGTATTCTCACGCATTTTTTCAGCGAGTTCCAATGATTTCTTCTCGTCGTATTCTTTGCTGGCTTTTTCAATCAAGGTCAGCATGTCACCCATACCTAAGATACGAGAAGACATACGGTCTGGGTGGAAGGTTTCAATATCTGTGATTTTTTCACCAGTACCGGTGAATTTGATTGGCTGACCAGTAATGTGACGGACAGACAGGGCAGCACCACCACGTGTATCACCGTCAATCTTGGTCAAAATCACACCAGTAATAGCCAGTTGATCATTGAACTCACGCGCAACGTTGGCAGCTTCCTGACCAATCATGGCATCAACAACCAAGAGAATTTCATTTGGTTGGGCAAAATCTTTGATTTCTCTCAATTCGGCCATGAGAGCTTGGTCAATCTGCAAACGACCGGCCGTATCAATCAAGACATAGTCATTATGATTGGCTTTGGCTTGCTCCAAACCTTGGCGTACAATCTCCAGGGCAGGGACTTGATTACCCAACTCGAATACAGGTACATCAATTTGCTGACCTAGGGTTTTCAACTGGTCAATGGCAGCTGGACGATAAATATCGGCCGCAATCAAGAGAGGACGAGCATTCTCTTCCTGCTTGAGTTTATTGGCCAACTTACCTGTAAAGGTCGTTTTACCAGCCCCCTGCAAACCAGCCATCATAATGATAGTTGGAATTTTTGGTGACTTGATAATGTCTGAAGTTTCAGAACCCAATACAGCCGTCAATTCTTCATCAACGATTTTGATGATTTGTTGAGCAGGGTTCAAGGTTTCAATGACTTCGTGTCCGATAGCACGTTCACGTACCTTCTTGATGAAATCTTTAACAACTGGCAAGGCAACGTCGGCTTCTAGTAAGGCTAGACGGATTTCCTTGGTTGCTTCCTGAATATCACTCTCAGAAATTTTTCCCTTACGACGCAGATTTTTAAAGACACTCTGCAAACGTTCTGTTAAGCTTTCAAAAGCCATGTACTTCTCCTCTTACTCTCTATTATCAATACTGGTTAGAATAGCGATTTTTTCCTTCAAATAAGAATCCTCAGGATACTTATTCAGCATCTCATCGAAAATCTGACTACGCACTACATAGTCAGAATACATATGCAGCTTCATCTCATAATCTTCCAGCAATTTTTCTGTTCGTTTAATATTGTCATATACCGCCTGACGGCTAACTTGAAATTCCTCAGCAATCTCAGCCAAGCTATAATCATCTGCATAATATAGCTCAATGTAGTTCATTTGCTTATCTGTCAGCAAGGCTGCATAGAATTCAAACAAGGCGTTCATTCGGTTGGTTTTTTCAATTTCCATAAGCTTTATTATATCAAAAATTCCGTCTTAAATAAATAGAAACATCTGCTTCCGTATCTAGAAAACAGACGTTGTTTACATAATTTATATTATGTCATAAAATAGAGCATAGAGCTACTAATTATTCTCCAGATAAAACTCGAACCGTTCACCAACATACTGGCTATTGACATACTCAAAGGCTTGTCCGTCTTCCAGATAAGAAACCTGTCTTAAAGCTAGAATAGCTTGATTTTTCGAAATTTCTAAATATTTGGCGACCTTTTCATTAGCCAGTCGGGCAAAAATGGTTTGTTTACTTGTTCCAATCCGATAGCCATTATCAATAAGGGTTTTGAAGAAATGGTTAGTCACATCTTCCTTGGGAACGTTCTTAATCAAGCGTTCGGGAATGCTGGCTACCTCATAGACCACAGGGACATTATCAGCATAGCGAACCCGCTCCATCCGAATAACGTATTCCCCCTTACCTAAAGCAAGTTGCTCAACTTCTTTCTCATTTGGTTTGGTACGAGTATAAGACAACAACTGACTGCTCGGCATTTTCCCTTGGAGTTGTACCAATTCAGTAAAAGAGGTTGTTCCACGCATCTTTTCTTGGACCCGAGTGTTTGCCACATAGGTTCCTGAACCCACCTTACGTTGAAGAACCCCTTCTTCGACCAGCAGGGTAATGCCCTGGCGCAAGGTCATGCGTGAAACGCCAAACTCGTCAGCCAAATCTCGCTCGCTTGGCAAACGCTGTCCAACCGCCCAAACTCCCTTGTCAATCTGTTCTTTTAATTTATCATGAATGGTAATGTATGCTGCTTTCATCTGTCTAGCCTTTCTTGCTTCTAGTTTACCAAAATATCGTGATTTTGACTAATCTAGACCGATTTTTATCTGTAAAAATCTCGCAGACAAACAATCTGCACCCTTTCCCTATAACAAACTCAGTAAAATCTAGAAAAAGACGAACGCTTGTTTTCTAAAAAACTTCCATAGTTTGCAAAACAGATATTTGACAATTATAGTTTGGAAAATGTTCGTTTTTATGATAAAATAAGGAACAGTATTTGAATTATTTTCAAAATGAAAGGGAAAAACATGACAAAACAAGATGTCCAAAAAATTATTGTATTGGATTATGGAAGTCAATACAATCAGCTCATCTCACGTCGCATTCGTGAATTTGGTGTCTTTTCAGAATTGAAAAATCACAAAATTACTGCTGAAGAAGTTCGTGCCATCAATCCGATCGGTATCGTTCTTTCAGGTGGTCCAAACTCTGTTTATGCTGAAAATGCCTTCGATATTGACCCAGAAATCTTTGAATTAGGTATTCCAATCTTGGGGATTTGTTACGGCATGCAGCTGATTACTCACAAATTGGGTGGTAAGGTTGTTCCTGCTGGTGAGGCTGGAAACCGTGAATATGGTCAATCAAATCTTCAACTGAAGGCTGAATCAGCTCTGTTTGCTGGCACACCAGAAGAACAGCTTGTACTCATGAGCCACGGGGATGCTGTAACTGAAATTCCTGCTGACTTCCACTTGGTTGGTCTTTCTGCTGACTGCCCTTACGCAGCCATTGAAAACACAGAACGCCGTATCTACGGTATTCAGTTCCACCCAGAAGTTCGTCATTCGGTTTATGGAAATGATATTTTGAAAAACTTCGCATTTGGTATCTGTGGTGCTAAGGGCGACTGGACAATGGAAAATTTCATTGAAACAGAAATCGAAAAAATCCGTCAAACAGTCGGTGACAAGAAAGTCTTGCTTGGTTTGTCAGGTGGTGTTGATTCATCAGTTGTTGGTGTCCTACTTCAACGTGCTATCGGCGATCAATTGACCTGTATCTTTGTTGACCACGGTCTTCTTCGTAAGAATGAAGGCGATCAGGTTATGGAGATGTTGGGCGGCAAGTTCGGTCTAAATATCATTCGCGTTGATGCTGCTAAGCGTTTCTTAGACCTACTTGCTGGCGTATCTGACCCTGAGAAGAAACGTAAAATCATCGGTAATGAATTCGTTTACGTATTTGACGACGAAGCAAGCAAGTTGACTGATGTTGAATTCCTAGCGCAAGGAACACTTTATACTGATATTATCGAGTCAGGAACGGATACTGCTGAGACAATCAAATCTCACCACAACGTTGGTGGTCTGCCAGAAGATATGCAGTTCAAGTTGATTGAACCGCTCAATACTCTCTTTAAAGATGAAGTTCGTGCCCTCGGTACTGCTCTTGGTATGCCGGATGAGGTTGTGTGGCGGCAGCCATTCCCAGGACCAGGCCTTGCCATTCGTGTCATGGGTGAAATCACAGAAGAAAAACTTCAAACTGTCCGTGAATCTGACGCTATCTTGCGGGAGGAAATTGCAAAAGCAGGTCTTGACCGCGATGTATGGCAATATTTCACAGTCAATACTGGTGTCCGCTCTGTAGGTGTTATGGGTGACGGTCGAACCTACGACTACACTATTGCCATCCGTGCCATCACTTCTGTTGACGGAATGACTGCTGACTTTGCCAAACTACCATGGGAAGTCCTACAGAAAATCTCCGTCCGCATCGTAAACGAAGTTGACCACGTCAACCGCATCGTCTATGACATCACAAGTAAACCACCAGCAACAGTTGAGTGGGAGTAAAACAGTCTGGGGATAGACTGTTTTACCCGACACCTGAAAACAAGAAAGTGTCGCAAGCCTGGGGATAGGCTCTATCAGCCGGTCCATCAAGACTAATTTAGCCGATGCCTAAAAATGCAAGAGCATCGTTGTCTAGGGTTAGACTGTTTTACCCGACGCTTGAAAACAAGAAAGCGTCGCAAGCCTGGGGATAGACTCTATCAGCCAGTCCATCAAGACTGTTTTAGCCGATGCCTTGAAGCACCCGTAGAAACTCACTTTCTGCGGGCTTTTTGCGACTAAATTTTCCCTACTTTTACTTGCTTCCATTATTTCTATATGATACTATATAGACATAGATAGGAGAAGTTCTTATGCAGAAAAAATGGAAATTTCTAGTTATTGGTTTCTTTTTCATGATTGGAGTTGCTGGTCTTGGTCTTCACTGGTTTGGTCAGGAGCAAACTCGCTTACTAAATGAGCAGTTAAAACCCTTGAATTTGCAAATCAATGCTGATACTGGAACCAAGATTGATGCTATTGGTGGTCCGCAACATCCGAGGATTATTGGATTTTTTCAGAAAGACCAGACCACTGCTATCAGCCAGCGGATTACAGCTGCTTCTGAAGAGGTAGCGAAAACAGCCAGTCCAGATGGTTTGACCCATAAAGAATGGATTGTTCTCTATCCTCAAACTCGTAACAGTTCTTTTACAAATGCATCTGCCTACGCTCTTATGAAAACCACTATCAAGGCAGATTGGTTGCAAGTCACATCTAGCCCAGAGGAAGAACTGGAAGTCTTTTATGAAAAAACGATGAGAGTCTACTAACCTTACAAGATTTGATTGCGGATAAAGAAAAGTTTCGTGAACAGCTAGATCAGGTTTTGGCTAGCTCTCCTGCACAAACAGAAGATGCCAAAAAAGTCCATGAAGAACTCCTCAAAACATTTGCTGTAGAAGATTGGTCGGATATTTCATTTGCCTACGAGCAGGAGAGTTTGGAATTGCCACAAGCCATCATTTCCATGTCTGTCTTTGTGGAGAGTTTGAACGACACCTACTTTTCAGACCAGACCTTGGCAGCATTTCGAGCTCAGGCACATGCAGACACTTCTTCTGTTACCACAATCTATTACCCCTAACTTGTAACCTCTAGCCCAGCCTTCCAGTCCTTAGTCGGTTGGGCTTTTTAGAAAGGAAAATGACATGAAGCTTGACTACAAACGCACCATTTACATCGGTATGGCTTTTTTGGGTATTTCTGCTTTTTGGCAGCTATATGATGTCATCATCCCCTTGATTTTGGAGAATCAGTTCGCTCTAGATAAGACCTGGACGGGTCTGGTCATGTCCTTGGACAATATCCTCTCCCTCTTTCTCCTTCCCTTCTTTGGAGCCATTTCAGATCGGCTGGATTGCAAGTACGGCCGTCGGCTTCCCTTTGTCTTTGTTGGGACAGTCTTATCCATCATCGGTCTGCTACTGCTCCCCTATGCGACCAACCAGCACTCCTTCTGGCTCTTTAACCTGGGCTTGGGAATTGTTTTGCTGGCCATGTCCATTTCCCGTGCACCTGCCGTGGCCCTCATGCCTGACCTGACACCTAAAGAATTGCGGAGCAAGGCCAATGCTGTTATCAATCTCATGGGGGCGGTCGGAGCCATTTTTGCCCTCTTGGCCATTCGGTTTCTGGTCGGCAAGTCTGACCAACCTGACTATACTGATGTTTTCTTGGCTGTTGCAGGCATCTTGCTGGTCAGCTTTGCAATTTTACACTGGAAAATCAAGGAAGAGACCATGAGGGTGGAGGAGGTTTCGGAGGCAATAGCAGAGCAGGTCAGTCATGAACTTCCAAGGGAAGTCAAGCGGTCCCTTCTCTGCTTGCTAGCATCTATCTTCCTCTGGTTTATGGCCTACAATGGCATCACAACAGCTTTTTCCCGTTATGCTATCGCGGTCTGGGATATGTCTGCTGGTGAGGTAGCCACTTCACTAATGGTCGCTACCATTGTCGCTATTATCAGCTACATTCCGTCAGGTTTTGTGGGAACAGTTTTGGGACGAAAAAAGGCCATTCTCATCGGCATCTGCTTGGTTTCGATAACCTACGGACTGGGGATTGTCTTTACCAGCTTTTCGCCCCTTGTCTATCTGTCCTTTGCTATTATGGGTATGGGCTGGGCTTTTATCAATGTTAATTCATTACCCATGCTGGTGGAGATGAGTCATCACTCGGATGTTGGCAAATACACTGGTATGTATTATACTGCTTCTATGGCTGCTCAGATTGTAACACCGATTTTGTCAGGCTTTCTTATGCAGTCACTTGGTTTTAAGATACTCTTTCCCTATGCCCTTATCTTCTCTCTTCTTTCCCTCGGAACAATGAGCTTGGTGCTGCATGGGGACAGCAAGCTTGAAAAAGAAAGGCTGTAATGGATTATGATGTATTGGTTACTGGGCATTCTTGTATTTCTGCTTGGCTTGTTTTTCTATTTGTTGGCTCCGCGGAGGAAGGTTGTTGATTTTCATCCTTTTCTAAACTGGGATTATGCCCACCGTGGTTTTCATGATAATGCGGGACTAGCACCTGAAAACAGCCTGCTGGCTATTCAGTTAGCGGTTGAGAAGGGCTACGGGATTGAGTTTGATATTCGTTTGTCCAAAGACGGTCAACTGGTCGTCTTTCATGACGAAACCCTCAAGCGAACCTCTGGGATTGACCAAAACATTGAGGAATTGACCTATGAGGAGTTGCTAGCTTATAGTTTGTTCAACAGTCAAGAGAGGATTCCCCTACTGTCGCAAGTCCTCTCAGAAGTGGCGGGACGTGTGCCCTTGATTGTGGAGCTCAAGTCGGAAGGCATGGAAGTGGCGGATTTATGCCGTCGGACCATAGCAGAGCTGGATGTTTATGAGGGATTGTTTATGGTGGAGTCCTTTAATCCCTTGGTGGTGGCCTATTTCAGAAAGCACCGTCCAACCTATATCCGTGGCCAACTTTCTGGCAATCTAGGAGATAGAAAGGGTATTATTTATATCGCAGTTCGCTATTTGCTTTCCAATGTACTGGCTCGACCAGACTTTGTGGCTTATGACCATCTCTATCAAAACAATCTTAGCTTGCAACTGCTGAAGTCAGTCTTTGGTATTCCCATTGTCTGCTACACGGTCAAAAGTCCAGAAGAATATGAAAAGAACAAATCTATGTTTGATCTGCAAATATTTGAAGGTTTTGATCCTAACAAGCTGACCAGCAATTAGAAATAATATACAAGTCCATCCCCTACTATCCTTCTAGTAGGGATAGATTTTATATCTTTGTTTAACGAATTAAACTTTTCTCTGGAATTGAAAACTATTTTTTGCTATACTTGTCTTATGAAAACACTAACGCTTGGAAAATTGCTAGAATTACCCTCGTTTCACCACTTTTACACCCTGCCAATTCGAAAAAGTACAGAAGTTTCTGGGAATTATATTCTTGTTTTTGAGCAGGATAAGCAAGCAGTATTTGTTGATGTGAATAGTGAAGCTGGTCACACTCATGAGGCACGTTTTGCCAGTCACTTTCACAAAGACAATCTTTTGGTTGGTTTGGGGGCTGTTCCTGTTAGCGCCTGGCCTACTTGCCAAATCCTTACCGTAAAGAAAAATAGCAATCAGAGAGGGATTGCCCTTGCTAACCTAGTTGAACACTACGGAGACCTATCTATTTTTAAGCAAATGGCAGAGCAGTATCGACAGCGTGAACGTTCTACTATTTATGACCCCTACCGCTATTCCTATACCATTGATGAGAAAAAATTAGAGGCTTCAGCTACCTTAAACATTGTCCCGCGTAAAGAATACGAGAAGATACGAGATTTTCACCCCTTTCTTCAAACAAATAGGGGGAATGTTTATGCTGTACCATGTCACTATCAGGATAAACAACGAAATAAAGAAACCAAAATTTATATTATGGGCTGGTATTTCTACGAAAAACAATTAAAAATTTCTTGGAAACCATCCCACTCTCGAAAAAGTAGATGGCGTTCTTCCCTTGTTTCAGTTGATAAACTGTCCGAACGCTACTTTTTCCAAGGGGAACTCTATAAGAAAGGGTCCTTTCCTATATTCTTAGACAATCTCACCATACAAAACAAAAGCTACCAAAAACGCCTAGACACCGAATTCGCAGCCTTCATCAGTATCATTGAAAAACAGAAACAGGCCGCAAAACTGCGCATAAAATAAGGCTAAGCCTAATGATCCCAGCCTTATTTTTAGAGTTGATGTCACTATCCCCTATGGTTGATAGACAATCTGATAATTGGCATTAACAATCACACCATTTTGATAAACAGAATAGTGGGTATTGTCATTTCCTTCTAAAACATTATATGGAATAGCTTCAGTCCGTGTGTAATTTCCCTCGATGACACGCCAATTATTCTCACCAAGGATAGAATTAGCGTATTCTATGGTCTTGGGACCACTTTCTAGCTGAATACCAGTTTCTGTATTCTTGAGGGGATCTATACCCTCGCTAGCAGTGTTGCTGACACGGTAAAAAGCATCTATATCCAGTTCTGCTGCTCCAACCTTTGTCAAAATGCGATCCCGTGTTGTATCCGTTGGGTCAGTTCCAGCAGCATAAAGTGATTGACTAAGCAAGGTGTCTTTAGGCACCATCATCAAACTAACTTCGCCAATACTCTTATCAATGTAGCCTGTTTCAAAAATTCCGTCTGTAATTTTTCCACGACCTAGTAAATTCTGACTTTCAGCCACCAAGCCTTTCATATTAAATACTAGGGTTTCACCACGACTGTTTTGCCAGGTCCCAATAAGGCTGTCATAATTTCCCTGCATGAGAGAATCGATGTCCATGGAAAGAATGGTGGCAGCTTCCGCCACACTTGACGAACTGGTATCGCTACTGCTCGAAGAACTAGAGGTGTTTGTAGTTGAACTACTTGACGGCTCAGAACCTGCTTGATTAGTACTAGGACTGCAAGCTACAAGGGTTGTCAATGTCAGAATACTTGCTAAAAGGATAGAATAGTTCTTTTTCATACGGTCCTCCTATTCTCTATGGATGGTAAAGCCAGTGGCCTGCTTAGTCGCCATAATGGTCATATCTGAAATCTGCACATGTCCCGGCTGGTTTGCCACAAAAAGGGCACAAGACGCAATATCCTCAGCCTGTAAGGCCTCAATGCCCTTGTAAACTCCAGCCGCTCTGTCTGTATCGCCATGGAAACGAACCTGGCTAAAATCAGTTTCAACAATACCAGGTTGCAGGGTTGTGACCTTGATATTTTTATCGATTGTATCAATCCGAATACCATCTGACAGCACCTTAACCGCTGATTTTGTAGCCGCATAAACCGCAGCGCCCGCATAGGCATAAATTCCAGCAGTAGAGCCGATATTGATAAGATGTCCCTCATTATGTTCAACCATTTGAGGTAAAATCTGGCGTGTAACAGTTAACAAGCCCTTTACATTGGTATCTATCATGGTCATCATGTCTGCCAGGTCATAGTCTTGAAATTTATCCAAGCCCAAGGCTAAACCTGCATTGTTCACCAAGATATGAACTTGCCCCACTTCTTGTAATATCTGTTGGCAAGAAGCAATAACTTGGTCATTTTGTGTAACATCAAATGAATAAACGTAAACCTGTACATCATAATTTTTCTCAATATCACATTTTATTTCATTTAATTTATCGTTTCTGCGTCCAGTAATGATGACATTGTCACCATTCTTAGCGAAAGCGTAGGCGATTGCTTTGCCAATGCCACTGGTCGCACCAGTAATCATACAATTTCTCATTCTAACATTCCTCATTCTGTCTATACAATTATTATATCATTTTTACCAGGAAAAGAAAAACAACCAAGAAATTTTCTCGATTGTTAAAAAATATTCATCAACCGCATTAGGTGCATATTAAAACGAACCTGTCTAGCATAGTAAATATTTCCACCATTTACATAAAGTTTACCACCATGCAAGAGGGCTATCGGGTGATAATAGGTGTAAGTCTCACCGCTTGTATTGCCAAGGCTGGGAGCTACCACTGTCTTGGAATACTCTTGAGCTAAAGCAAGGGTATGTTCACCACCATTTTCCGCCACAAAATCAATATAGGCAGGTCCAAAATTGTAGGCTTGAACAGCGGTCCAGACTTCAACTCCCTTTTCCTCTGCTAAACGTAAATTCTCTGATAAATAGATTACGCCCTGACGGATACTCTCTTTACTATCAGTAATCGTATTGGTATAGCCCGTTGCAGATTCACTAGACTGCATAACATCCGCTTCTCGTCCCTTAGTTTCTGTGTAAATCATCGCCAAAACCAGTTCTTCATTGGCAGCCGTATCATTCTCAGCTAGAACTTCTTGAACCATAGTCTGATAGGTCATCACTTGTTTGACATCTTGATAGATCTGGAAGGTCTTTACAAGGAGAAAAGCAAGGGCGATAAGGCTAATCGCTCTTATTAGTTTCTTCATTTACTTACTCTTTATATCTTCAATATTTTTGATAAGAATGGAATAGGTTCCATTATCATTTTGGATAAACTCTACGGATTCAGCATCTTCATAAACTGCATTAGGAACGATCAGTTCAATACCATTTGAAAGGGATAATTTTTGGTTTTCAAACTTCTTTAGCTGACGACTGCTGTCAATCTCGTCGAAGGAAATCTTATCTGGAATAACTTCTTTGAGCTGGTCAACAAAGTTCAAACGGGCAGTCAGATTATTATCGAATAGTTGGTCAGCCAATTTTTCAGGAGAAAGTTCATTGTCTTCTTCCAAATGGTTGAAAATAGCTGACTTGACCTTTGATTGAAATTGGAAATCACCTTGATGGAAATTATCAGCAATTTTTTGAGCTGTCTGTTCTACTGCCTTGATCGATTTCTTTGCAGAAATGGCTGGCGTGACCTGCAGGAGATTGTCTGAAAAGTAATGGAGAAAGGCTCCATTGTGTTTAATTCTTTTCTCAATCAAATGATACTTTCGCGTTTGAAGATTGACAATCAAAGCCTCATCTGGAGCCGACCCTGCCCCTGGTAAATTATTTTGAGTGATTTTTAGCGGGCTATCACTTTCTGAACCAACGTGAGCAAGGTTTTCACGCAAGGCGATCCTTAGAAAGGCGAAATGCTCCACACCATTTCGTTCAAACTCGATAAAGATTAAATCATTGGTCTTGAGATTTTCAGAAATGGAAAATTCTTCTTTCCAGAGACCAGCAATTTTGACAGAATTGGTCAGTAAATCTTCTTGTAAGTATTCAAGAAAAGGATTGTCTGCTTCAAATTGTCCAGTTTTTGCTTCATCAGAAAAAACACGTTCGATTTTCTTGCGCAAGTATTCTTCTATTTTCGGACTGACAGTCAAAAGCTGGTCAGCAAGGACCAGCTTAGTGTCGTCAGGACTAAATTGATGTATAATAGCTTTTTTTACAAATATATCCATTATAAACCTTCGTAAAGTGGGAAGCGGTCTGTCAAAGCACGTACTTCTTGACGAACTTCTTCTAGAACGGCTTCATTTTCTGCATTTTCAAGGGCTTTGATTGTCAATTCAGCAACCTTACGCGCTTCTTCCACTCCAAAACCGCGAGCTGTAATGGCTGCGGAGCCAATACGGATACCGCTTGTTTTGAATGGTGAGAGTTTTTCGTAAGGAATTGAGTTTTTATTTAGGGTGATATTGACTTCATCCAATAGATGTTGTGCAACCTTACCGTTCTCAACAACTTTTGTCACATCTATCAAGAAGAGATGGTTGTCTGTGCCACCTGTGATGACCTTGAAATTAGGATTAGCAAGGAAAACTTCTGCCATCGCCTTGCTGTTGTCAATAATTTTTTGAGCGTAATCTTTAAAGGCAGGGTCTAAAACTTCTTTGAAGGACACAGCTTTTGCAGCAATAACATGCTCAAGTGGACCACCTTGAATACCAGGGAAGATGGCTGAGTTGATTTTCTTGATGAGAGCTTCATCATTGGTCAAAATCAAACCACCACGAGGTCCACGAAGGGTTTTGTGGGTTGTTGTAGTTGTGATATGAGCGTGGGGAACTGGGTTTGGATGGAGACCAGCAGCTACAAGACCAGCAATATGGGCCATGTCCACCATCAATTTAGCACCAACTGCATCTGCAATTTCACGGAATTTTGCGAAATCAATGGTACGGGCATAAGCTGAAGCACCTGCGACAATCAATTTTGGCTGCACTTCTTTGGCTTGCTCTAAAATCGCATCGTAATCCAGCAAACCAGTCTCTTCATCTACATTGTAAGCAACGAAGTTATAGGTTTGTCCAGAGAAGCTAACTGCAGCACCGTGAGTCAAGTGACCACCTGCTGACAAGTCCATCCCCATAACTGTATCGCCTGGTTCAATCAAGGCCATGTAAGCGGCACAGTTGGCTTGGCTACCTGAGTGTGGCTGAACGTTGGCATACTCAGCACCAAAGATTTCTTTTGCACGTTCAATGGCAAGACTTTCGATGACGTCGACGCATTCTGTACCACCATAGTAACGACAGCCTGGATATCCTTCAGCGTATTTGTTGGTCAAAATAGAACCTTGAGCAGCCATAACTGCTTTAGAAACAACGTTTTCAGACGCGATCAACTCGATATTATTTTGTTGGCGTTTTTCTTCAGCTTGAATAGCTTCCCAAACTTCTTTGTCGAAATCTTTGTAGTCAACTTTGTCAAAAATCATATGCGGTACTCCTTTATAAGTGCTTGATAAAGCGATATTGTAATTTGTCAGATTCATATCTCAAATGCTCATAAAAACGATGGGCTTGTTTACGGTGTTCAGCTGAATTGAGGCGAATGAAAGATAATCCTTTGTCTATAGCTAGCTTTTCAACTGCTTGCAACAACTTTGAACCAATTCCCTTGCCTTGGCATTCTGAAAGAACAGCTAATCCTAGAATATTAAGACCACGATTTGAATACAGACTTTCATAGATTTGGGCATGAATGTAGCCTGATACTTGACCGGTTTCATGGTCCTCAAAAACCAAGATAGTATGTCCATTAGTCTCTGAACAACGTGCAAATTGTATTTCTGTTTGCTCAAGAAGGACATCGTAGCCCAAGACTTGTGCATTTATCGTCATTTAGTTTTTCTTTTATTACTTCGTTAACTCGCCTTGCCTAACTCCAGTTATGCCTGCGTCTCGTTGCCTAGTACTAAAAGTAAACTAAAAGACTATATTTTTCTAATCGCTGACAAATCTGCAAACTCAATACTTCGAATCATGTCTTAATCCTCAAATTCTATTTCAGGGACAGCGGCTTGGATTTCTTCTCGGCTGATACTGCCTTGTCGGAGAATTCTAGCTTTTGGTCCTGAAAGATCTAAGATGGTTGAATCAATTCCAGTCAAGGCCTCGTCATCGGCTATCCCTTCCAATTTTTCAGAGAATTGTGATAGGACTTTGGTAAACTCTTTTCCACTTTCTCGCCCCGAAACGTTGGCAGAAGGTCCGATTAAGGGACCAGTTTCCCTAATCAACTGAAGGGTTTTTTCGTGATTTGGCAGACGAAATCCAACGGTATCCAGTCCAGAATTAACCCAAAAAGGAACGTTCTTGTTCGCCTCAAGGATGATTGTTAGCGGTCCCGGCATAAACCTATTATACAGTTTTTCCAGATAATAGGGTGGATTTTGACTGAAAAAATAGATATCGTTCAGATTTGAAACATTTAAGTTCATGGCCTTGTCCCTAGGACGTTGTTTCAACTGATAGACACGATTGACTGCATCTTCATTCAAGGCTTGGGCAAAGAGGCCATAGACAGTTTCAGTCGGCAAAACAACAGCCCCACCACTTTCGAGGATTGTTCGGAGTTTATCCATTGTCATCTGCCACAACCTTTCTATCCTGACCGAATTGGTCTTTTATAACGCGAACACGCTTTTCGGGAAAATGCAGGGCCAGTAAGTCTGTTAAGGCCTGTCCTTGCTTGTAGCCAATTTCAAAGTAGAGTTTTCCATTTTCCTTCAAAAATGTCCCTGCCTGTTCCGCAATTTGTCGATAGATGGCCAGCCCATTTTCTTCTGCGAACAGGGCTAAATGTGGTTCCGATGCTAAAACATTGGCTCCAACTTCGTCCTTGTCGTCTGGTGAGATATAAGGTGGATTGGAAACAATGATATCAAATTGACCTGTCACAGCTTGCAAGACATCCGACTGTATGAATTGAACAGAAACCTGATTGCTTCTTGCATTTTCCTGAGCCACTGCCAAGGCATCTTCTGAGATATCTACTGCTACCACTTCCCAATCAGGTCTAGCTTTTGCAAGAGAGATCGCAATGGCACCGCTTCCTGTACCGATATCTAAGATACGCAAACCTGCTCTGCTATTTTCCTGCAAAATCAAATCGACCAATTCTTCCGTTTCTGGTCTTGGAATTAAAACCCGCTCGTCCACCGCAAACTCTAAGTCGTGAAAATCAGCCTTGCCGACAATGTACTGGGCAGGTCGGTGCTGGGAGAGTTGCTGAAAAATATGGTTCAGTAGCTCTTGGTCAGCTGTACTAACTTCCTGTCGGAGCAAGAGGAGAAATTCCGTAAAATTCAGTCCTTTTAAGCCTCGAAAGGTGAAGGACAGGGACTCTGCCTCTTCACCTATTGCTACTAATTCTTCTTCGTATGCTGCAAATAATTGAGCGTAATTCATTATTTGTTAAGCTCTTCCAGTTTTTGCGTTTGATCGTAGAGAACAAGGGCATCAACAACTTCGTCCATCTTACCCGACAAGATGGTATCGAGCTTCTGCAAGGTCAAGCCGATACGGTGGTCTGTCACACGGTTTTGTGGGAAGTTGTAAGTACGGATACGCTCTGAACGGTCACCAGTACCGATGGTAGATTTACGCTCTGCATCCTGCTCATCTTGGGCAATTTGTGCAAAGTGGTCAGCTACACGGGCACGGATAATCTTCATAGCTTTTTCACGGTTTTTCTGCTGGGTCCGTTCTTCCTGCATTTCCACCTTGATATTTGTTGGCAAGTGAACGATACGTACGGCAGTCGCAACCTTGTTGACGTTCTGTCCACCAGCACCAGATGCGTGGTAGATATCAACACGGAGGTCTTTTGGATCGATGTCATATTCCACTTCTTCGACTTCTGGCATGATGAGGACAGTCGCTGTTGAGGTGTGGACACGACCTTGGCTTTCTGTCACAGGGACACGTTGGACACGGTGAGCTCCTGATTCATACTTGAGTTTTGAATAAATGGATTGACCAGATACCATGGCAACCACTTCTTTGATACCACCAACACCGTTATAAGAAGCCTCCATGACTTCAAAACGCCAGCCTTGACCTTCTGCATATTTTTGGTACATGGTCAAAAGATCACCAGCAAAGAGGGCAGCCTCGTCACCACCTGCAGCACCACGGATTTCCAAGATGATGTTTTTGTCATCATTAGGGTCTTTTGGCAAGAGAAGGATTTTCAACTTTTCTTCATATGCTTCTTTGTCAGCTTTTGCTTGTTTAAGTTCTTCCTTAGCCATTTCCTCCAAGTCAGCATCGCCAGAAGATTCTTTAATCATTTCTTCTGCATCGACAATGTTTTGAAGTACATTCTTATATTCACGGTAGGCTGTTACTGTATCACGAGTTGCCGCTTCTTCTTTGGACAACTCCATAAAACGCTTGGTATCGCTGACTACATCAGGGTCAGACAACAATTCACCAAGTTCCTCGTAGCGATCTTCCACCGCCTGTAATTGATCGTAGATGTTCATAATTTTAAGATATTAAGGGCGTTAAACGAACAAAGCAAAAATAGGAGTTTTGACGAAGGACGAAAGCGTCCTAGGAAAAACTATCTTTTTTGCACAGTTCGTAGCCCGAATTCAGTTCCTTTCTAAAAATTTGGAAAGAACACACTTCAAGTTAGCTTGTAGGGCGTGTGCAGTTCTATTAAGATACAAAGCCCGTTAAGCAAGCACAGTCAAAATAGGAATTTCGACCAAGAGTTACAAACACTTGGAGAAATTATCTTTTTGACACAGCTTGTAGGGCGTGTTCAATTCATTTCTGTAATATATAGGTCATGAAACAGGCACAGTTTCTAGCACGTGTTCATTCTTTCGATAGATGGTTTACTTGCGCTACATCTCAATTTCCGGTGAAAAGTAATGTTTGCGGCAAACTGGGATGTAGGTTTCATTTCCACCGATTTGAATTTGAGCGCCTTCATAGGTTGGCTTACCATCTTGCGTTCGCAAAACCATAGTGGCTTTCTTGGAACAATATTGGCAGATTGTTTTAATTTCATCCAACTTATCGGCCAACAGCAACAAGTGTTGGGAACCTTCAAAGAGTTCATTTCGGAAATCATTTTTAAGACCGAAAGCCATAACTGGAACATCCAATTCATCTACCACTCGTGCCAAGTCATAGACATGGTGGCGACGAAGGAATTGGGCTTCATCAATCAAAACACAATAAGGACGAGGTTCCATTTTCTGAATGTAACCAAAGATGTCCATCTCATCATCAATTGCTACTGCTTCACGTCGCATACCAATACGACTTGAAACAACACCAAAGGCATCGCGGGTATCCAAGGCAGAAGTCATAATGACGACAGGCTTACCCTGCTCTTCATAGTTATGGGCAACTTTAAGAATTTCAATGGTTTTGCCAGAATTCATCGTCCCATATTTATAGTATAATTGAGCCACTTTTCACTTTCCAATCTTAAAATTTCACTCCTTCCATTTTATCATAATTTGACCATTTAGGAAACAGAAAAACAAGCCCGATTTGAGCTTGTTTGATATTAGGACCAAGGTAATGATAAGAAATTTCCGACACACTCAAAAATAATTTTAGCAGCTTTTGGTTTCCACTTGTATAGCATGACACATCCATAGATTAAGCCTAGGAAGGAGAAGGTGATCAATAATGGTCCTTGCCATATACATTGGGCAAAAACAGTTGCCGCTAGATATAAAAACAGACCGACAAGCAGGAATGAAAACAACATACGATAAACATAGTTCATAAGCCAACACCTCCTATGTACGTGTAGAATAGCACGAATTGCAAGCGGTGTCAAATGTTTACTTATAGAAAGCAGGTAAAATTTATGCTATACTGAAACTAGCAAAATAAAGGAGAAACCATATGCCATTTGTACGTATTGATTTGTTTGAAGGACGCACAGAGGAACAAAAAATCGCTCTTGCCCGTGAAGTGACTGAGGTGGTATCACGCAATACCAATGCTCCAAAAGAAGCCATTCATGTCTTTATCAACGATATGCCAGAAGGAACCTACTACCCACAAGGCGAAATGAAGCGTAAATAAGAGAAAACACTCTTGCAAGAATGCAGGAGTGTTTCTTTGTATCAAATCTTATTTCTTGTCATCTTCATCCATGCTAAGTACGCTGAGGAAGGCTTCCTGAGGGACTTCGACGGAGCCGATAGCTTTCATACGTTTCTTACCAGCTTTTTGTTTTTCCAAGAGTTTGCGTTTACGGGAAACGTCACCGCCATAACATTTAGCCAAAACGTTCTTACGGAGGGCCTTGATGTCACTACGAGCCACGATTTTCTGGCCGATTGCTGCTTGAATTGGCACTTCAAACTGCTGACGAGGAATGATTTTCTTGAGTTTATCCACGATAAGCTTCCCACGTTCATAGGCAAATTCCTTGTGGACGATAAAGCTGAGAGCATCGACCTTGTCACCATTGAGGAGAATATCCATTTTCACCAACTTGGATGAACGGTATTCCGAAATCTCATAGTCAAAGCTTGCGTAGCCACGGGTAGAAGACTTGAGTTTGTCAAAGAAATCAAAGACAATTTCAGCCAAAGGAATTTGGTAGATGACATTGACACGATTATCATCGATATAATCCATAGTCACAAAGTCACCACGCTTGCGTTGAGCCAATTCCATGACTGCACCGACATACTCCTGCGGTACCATGATTTGTGCTTTAACGTAAGGCTCCTCAATATTGGCAATCTTAGTGGGGTCTGGGAACTCTGACGGATTGGCTACATCAATAGACTCTCCGTCTGTCATATTGACATGGTAAACTACCGACGGAGCTGTCATGATCAGGTCAATGTTAAACTCACGCTCAATTCGTTCTTGGATAACATCCATGTGCAAGAGCCCCAAGAATCCACAGCGGAAACCAAATCCAAGTGCCTGCGATGTTTCTGGTTCAAACTGCAAGCTAGCATCGTTAAGCTGGAGTTTTTCCAAGGCTTCACGAAGATCATTGTACTTGTTGGAATCAATCGGATAGATACCTGCAAAGACCATCGGGTTCATCTGCTTGTAGCCAGCTAGCGGTTCACTGGCAGGATTTTCAGCCAAGGTCACCGTATCACCGACACGGGTATCTGCAACTGTCTTGATAGAGGCTGCAATGTAACCAACATCACCAGTCGCCAAATAATCACGCCCCATTGCTTTTGGTGTGAAAATCCCCACTTCCGTCACATCGAAAGTCTTGCCATTGCTCATCATCTGGATGGTATCGCCTGGTTTTACCACACCATTGACGATACGAACTTGCAAGATAACGCCACGATAGGGATCGTAAACTGAATCAAAAATCAAGGCTTGCAACGGTGCTGCAACATCACCAGTCGGTGCAGGGACTTTCTCCACGATTTGCTCCAAGATTTCCTCGATACCAATACCCGCCTTAGCTGATGTTGGCACTGCTTCTGAGGCATCCAAACCAATCACATCTTCGATTTCCTGACGGACACGTTCTGGGTCTGCTGCTGGTAGGTCAATCTTGTTGATGATTGGCAAGATTTCCAAGTCATTATCCAATGCCAGATAAACGTTAGCCAAGGTCTGTGCTTCAATACCTTGAGCCGCGTCCACCACTAAGATTGCTCCTTCACAAGCTGCAAGAGAACGAGATACTTCATAGGTAAAGTCCACGTGTCCTGGCGTGTCAATCAAGTGGAAAATGTAGGTTTCCCCATCTTTAGCCTTGTAATTGAGCTGAACAGCGTTCAATTTGATGGTAATCCCACGCTCACGCTCCAAGTCCATGCTGTCGAGCAACTGGGCCTGCATTTCCCGGCTAGAAACTGTTTCTGTTTTTTCAAGAATGCGGTCAGCCAGAGTTGATTTTCCATGGTCAATATGGGCAATAATGGAGAAATTACGGATTTTCTCCTGTCGTTTTTTCAATTCTTCTAAATTCATGTTTCTTCCTCTACAAGAGTATTACTCCTCATTATATCAGATTTAGTGATAATTTTCCATAAGAAAAACACCTAGAAACTAGGTGTCTGCTCTGCTATTTCCCCAACCATAAGGCGATTTCACGGTGAGCAGCTTCTATGCTGTCAGATCCGTGAACAACATTGGCCACAATTCCCTCAATAGGCGCTGTCGCGAAGTCACCACGAATGGTTCCGGGTAAGGCATTGACTGGATTGGTAGCCCCCATCATATCTCGCCAAGATTTGACGACTTCCGGTCCTTCTAAAATCCCTGCGATAAGCGGCCCGCTGGTCATATAAGTCACCAAATGCGGAAAGAAAGGTTTGTCTGTTAAATGCTCATAATGTTGAGCGACCAAGTCCTCCGTCGCTGTCATCATATTTAGGTCACGAATGACAAATCCACGACGTTCCACTCTGCTGAGAATTTGCCCAACCAGTCCACGTTTGATAGCGTCAGGTTTGATAATGAAAAATGTTTGTTCCATAAAAACCTCCTAAATCTCACTCAGGATAGCATCCCAAGCCTGGTTATAACCATGGCGGGTTTCGGATGAAAAGACGACAAACTGGTCATTTTTATCGAAATCCAATTTCTTTTTGATAATGGATTCATGCTTGTTCCATTTACCACGTGGAATTTTATCTGCCTTGGTCGCAACGATGATGACTGGAATTTCATAGTATTTTAAAAACTCATACATTTGAACATCGTCAGCCGATGGCTCATGGCGCATATCAACCAAACTAACGACCACGCGTAAATTATCGCGACTGGTCAAGTATTCTTCAATCATTTTGCCCCATTTTGCTCGCTCAGTCTTGGAAACCTTGGCATAGCCATAGCCTGGCACATCGACGAAACGAATTTTGTCATCGATATTGTAAAAGTTTAACTGTTGGGTCTTACCTGGTTTTCCTGAAGTGCGGGCCAGATTTTTTCTTCCGAGCAAGGTATTGATGAAGGAAGATTTTCCGACATTTGATCGGCCAGCCAGGGCGATTTCTGGGATATCGTCATCAGGGTATTGGGCCTTTGAAACTGCACTCAGCAGAATTTCAGCATTGTGTGTATTGATTTCCATTCTTTACCTCTCATAAATAAGGGGGAGAAAGCTAGCTGCTTATCACCCCTAATGATCATTTTTAGGCAGTTTCTAGCAATGGCTTTTCCTTGCCATCTACTGCTGCTTTTGTAACACGAACACGTTTGACCTCTTCTTGACTTGGAACTTCAAACATGACATCCAACATGGTTTCTTCGATAATAGAACGAAGTCCACGCGCTCCTGTTTTCCGCTCAATCGCCTTCTCAGCAATGGCCAACAAGGCATCCTCATCAAAATCCAACTCTACATCATCGTATGACAAGAGGGTTTGGTATTGTTTAACCAGAGCATTCTTAGGTTCTATCAAAATACGCACCAAGTCCTCGGTTGTTAACTGGTCTAAAGCTGCAAATACAGGCAAGCGACCAATCAATTCTGGAATGATACCAAACTTTTGAATATCATCAGCAATGATATGTTGCATGTAAGAATCTTTTTCATCAATGGCACGATTGTTTTGACCGAAACCGATGATTTTCTCACCTAGACGTTGCTTGACAATTTCCTCAATCCCGTCAAAAGCACCACCTACGATGAATAAAATGTTTTTGGTATCCACATGGATCATTTCTTGGTTAGGATGCTTGCGTCCGCCTTGTGGTGGCACGCTGGCAACAGTTCCCTCGATGATTTTCAAGAGAGCCTGTTGGACACCTTCGCCCGAAACATCGCGGGTAATGGACACATTTTCACCTTTTTTGGCAATCTTATCAATTTCATCCACATAGATAATCCCTCGTTCTGCGCGGTCAATGTTAAAATCTGCCGCCTGCAAAAGCTTGAGGAGAATATTTTCTACGTCCTCACCGACATAACCCGCCTCAGTAAGAGCGGTCGCATCCGCAATGGCAAATGGTACATTCAGACTTTTGGCTAAGGTTTGAGCCAAGAAGGTCTTACCAGAACCAGTTGGACCAATCATAAGGATGTTTGATTTTTGCAAATCAACATCGCTTTCATCACGGTTATCTTGGAAATTTATCCGCTTGTAGTGGTTGTAGACTGCTACTGCCAAGGCGCGTTTAGCACGGTCCTGTCCGATAACATAATTGTTTAAAATATTGAGTAATTCCTGTGGCTTTGGAGTGTCAGCCAGGTCAGTCAATACTTCTTCTGCCAATTCTTCGCGAATAATTTCCTGAGCCAGCTCCACACATTCATTACAGATGAACACATTGTTTCCAGCGATAATTTTTTTAACTTCTTCTTGATTTTTCCCGCAAAATGAGCAATAAATTAACTCATGGTTATGCTTAACAGCCATTTATCTCCTCTTTCATATCTCTTATCTAAACAAAAATCCATATACAGCATGGATGCTATTGACTAAATTGGTAAAAGCGTTCAATAGAAACAAAATCGCTAAACCAAATCTTTTCTTTTTAAAGGCTTGAATTGCACAAAGAACACAGATTCCACATAGAAATGCTGTAAATAAACCGAATAAACTTCTCTCCATGCCTAACCATCTCTTCTTTCATAGGTTTTTATTGTAAAATCATACGGGTTTTTCTCGTCTTTTGGACGTAAATTGGCGCTTTGTAGCTGAAATTTCTCCATAGGAAATGCTTTCGGAAAATACACATCGCCATTAAATTGACCGTGAATATCTGTCACTATTAAAGCTTCAATGTAAGGTGCAAAAGCAGTAAAAATTTGTCCCCCACCAAGCACAAATAGAGTATGCTCCTGTTTGTTATACCAATCTAGGACATCTTCCACACTGTGTAAAATGGTAACATGTTCATTCTCTAGTTGATAGGTTTTATCTGTAGTCAAAACGATGGTGTGACGATTGGGAAGAGCACGTTTACCCATGCCGTCGAAGGTTATACGTCCCATCACCATCGTGTGACCTGTTGTCGTTTCTTTGAAATGAGCAAAGTCAGCTGGCAATGACCAAGGAAGTCTATCACCTTTTCCAATCAATCCATTTTCATCTTGAGCCCAAATGGCAACAATCTTTTTAGTCATTTTCTCTCACTTTCCGTCCTATCATTCTATCAAAAAAACATGAAAAATGCACTTACCAAGTAGGCCAAGCGCAAATTTTATAACTAGAACCAATTCCTCAATTTTATATATTCTTGATGGACGAAACTCTACTTACTACTGTTTATTAAAATCGGACTTCAATTGCTCCAACACTTTAGGACGGTGCTGGAGGTTGGAAAGTGAAACAGTTCGGGAAACTGTTTCAGCCCGAACTTATAATTAAAGAAGCGAGGTAATAGAACGAAGTTCTTACTGCTAATTCAGTTAAATCGCCAAATCAAACTTCAATTGCGGTTTAACTGGCTTCGACAGTCTGAGTATAGACTGTTGAAGGTTGGAAATAGAAAGAACGAAGTTCTTCACTGCTAATCCAGTTAAATCGCTAAATCGAATTTTAACTGAGGTTTAACTGGATTGTAGTCCACTAGCTCAAAATCTTCTGCCTTAATATCAAAGAAATTCGTTCCGTCTGGGACGTTCAAGACCAAACGTGGCTTGATTTCTGAAGGTGTGCGACGGAGCAATTCTTCAGCTTGTTCGAACTGATTGTCATAGATGTGAAGATTGTTGATGAAATAGAAAAACTTCCCAACCTTCCAACCAAAATGCTTGGCAATCATCATTTGAAGAGCAACATACTGCATGGCGTTGATATGGTGAGCCACTAACATATCATTTGAGCGCTGAGTGAGGGTCGCATCTAGATAAATGTCTCCCTCCACTCGGCGAACATCAAACATGGTTTGAAAGGCACATGGCAAGAGACCTGCAGATTGGTCAAAGGCTTCATAATCCCACAAAGAAATCACATTGCGGCGATTCCATGGATTTTCTTCCAATTGCTTGAGGATTTTTGAAATGATGTCATGCTTTTTCACGATAGCCCCATAGCGTTCACCGATTGTACCAGTACCATCCACTTCCCAGTCATTCCAATACTGGACACCGTATTTTTCCTGCAAAACCGACAAATCATTGGTTTGGTCTTGGTAAATCCAGAGAATTTCCTTAATGGCGGATTTAATAGGAATTGGTCTTAGTGTGGTAATGGGAAACTCCCCCTTGGCCAAGTCATACTCTGCAAAGGAACCAGTAATATACTTGGAATTAGCAACGTTTCCATCCTTGTAACGTGGGCGAGCATTTTCTGAAAAAACGCCATCTTCCATAATCTTACGAATGTTCTCTTTAAAAATATTATCTGCTTTAGTCATGGTATTAGTATAGCAAATTCTAGCAAAAAACTCCAGTTTTGCACCGGAGTTCTCATTCGAAAAAAATTGAAAAGAAATTAAGTTGGAATAAACCAGATAGGGAAGTTACTAGGCTGAACAGTATAAGATGGAAAGCAAGCAAGGTGACACTCAACAATATCTGACGAACATTTTTCCTATAAATAGCCGTTGGTAGAGTAGCTAGTCCTAAAAATGCAATGATATAAAATATCAGCTTAAAATTCACATTTAAAATACCAAACCACTGGCCTATTGGTAAAAATAGCATAGCAATGAGAAAAGCAGCAATGCTATAGAGGACAATATTTAGCCGTCTTAATAGGGTCATATTCATAAATAACTCCTTCTAGGGACCGAAGAGAACATAGCCCAAGCCAAAGAACAAGGGGAAAGAAATGATCAATAGAATACTGATGATACCTGTCCAAAGTTTTTTGTAATAGATTGACAAGATGAGAATGAGTGCCCCGAATATTGGCAAAATCAGCATAGTCGCTACAGAGCCCCAACTAGACGGGAAAAACCAGTCACGAATCCAGTAATCAAGGAAAAAGGCAGACAGTAAAATCAAAAGCCCGACTATAGTTAGATAGTCAATTAGTTTAGGCATACTTACTTGTTTCATACACCGACACTCCTTTCTCTTTTCACTATTATTGTATCCTTTTATCAATCAATTTTCAATATATGTATATAAAGAAAGTGTGACAGCGGATTAAAAAAAGCAGGGAACCCCTGCTCCTAATCATTATTTCAAAACCAGTGATGCGGCGCCTAATACACCTGCATCATTGCCACGAGTTGCCAAGACAATTTGTGTGCTTTCCTTGATTTGTGGGAAGCTGTTTTCCGCAAAGACCTTGCGAACACCGTCCAACAGGAACTCACCTGCAGCTGATACACCACCACCCAGAACGATGTAGGCTGGATTGAGGACTGCCGCAATGTTGGCACAAGCCACACCTAGGTATTCAGAGAAGTGACGGTAGACAATCAAAGCCAAATCATCGCCTTCTTTTGCCAAATCAAAGACATCTTTAGCCGTTACATCTTGCCCATCATCAATCATTTGTTTCAGTTTAGCATCGCCAGCGTATTGATCAGCATAGCGACGGCTGAGGTTGACAATACCTGTCGCTGAAGCAACTGTTTCTAGACAACCTTTCTTACCACAAGTACATGCAAATGGCTCATCAAAGTCAACTGTGATATGACCTAATTCACCACCAGCACCTTTGACACCACGAATCAAGTTTCCAGCAGCAATGACACCACCACCAACACCAGTTCCAAGGGTCATAAATACAACGTTTGGATTGTTGTTTCCAGCACCAACCCACTGCTCACCGAGAGCCGCTACGTTGGCATCATTGTCGATAAAGAATGGCAAACCAAGTGCAGTTTCAAACTGTTCTTTGACCAACTGCAAGGTCTTCCAGTTGAGGTTATAGGCTCCGATAACAGTGCCAGCATCACTATCCACTACACCGGGAGACCCCATACCAACACCCAAAAAGTCATCTTTTGTCAAACCATGGGTTTCAAAACGATGTTGAATGCTCTCGATAATATCAGGTACAATGTGACTTCCCTCATCAAAAATATTGGTCTTGATAGACCATTTTTCTTGAATTTCTCCCTCAGTAGTCAAAATGGCCAATTTAACAGATGTACCACCCAAGTCAATACCAATAATTTTTTTAGACATAATCATCACCTCAAATGTATTTTCTTTATTATAACACAATGCAAAGGTTTGCGTAAAGCCTTTTCAAAAATCTGTACGGATAAAAAATTGCTCTATCGAAAGAGATAGAGCAAAATTAAAAATTGAATATGTAAGATAAACCTTCCAATGGAAAAGAGCATAACTGTCGTAAAATTACTACCTTCTTTCGTTCCATTATAGAGAAAAAGAGTAGAAATAAAGGTAAAACCTAGAGCAAAGCCCACCATTTGTACATCGTGATAGGCCTGACTATAAAAATACAAGGTGCTTGTCAGCAATATCATGGATAGGATAGTTAAAATCAAGCGCAATGTATTCATTTTTTTGGTCTTTAGATAGCTAAACAAAGCCGCTCCCAAGGTCACCAAGAGATAGATGACCATATATGACATGACAAGAACTTTCATCTAGCCCTCCAGTTCGCTCAGATACTCATACCGCTCATATTTTTCCAAGAGCAGGTCGTTTTTCTCATCCAATTCCTTCTGCAAATCGGACAATTTTGTAAAATCACTACCATAGGTCAGCATTTCCGCCTCGATTTCCGCAATCCGCTCCTCCAAGCCAGCAATATCCTCTTCGATGGTCGCCCATTCCTGCTTCTCAAAGTAAGACATCCGCTTCTTGGTTTCTTTTATCTTCTCGGATTTCTCCTTTGGTTTTTCCAAGGAAATGGCAGAGCTGGAAGCCAGAAAGGCCTTCTCATCCAGATAGTCAGTGTAGTTGCCAAAGAAGGTCTGAATGCCGTCGTCTTCAAAGGCCAAGATTTTGTTAGCCACCTTGTCCAAGAAATAACGGTCGTGACTGACGGTAATGACCGGACCAGCAAAGCCCTGTAAGAAATGTTCCAAGACTGTCAAAGTCGCTATGTCCAAGTCGTTGGTTGGCTCATCTAGTAAGAGAACATTGGGTCGTTGCAAGAGAATTTTCAGCAAATAAAGTCGCTTCTTCTCCCCACCTGACAATTTCTCAATCAGGGTACCATGGGTATTACGTGGGAAGAGGAATTGCTCCAAGAGTTCTGCGATAGAAACCATACCAGATGTCGTCTTAGCTTCTTCTGCCACTTCCTGCAAGAAATTGATGACGCGCTTGCTTTCGTCTAAGCCCTTGATGGTCTGAGAAAAATAACCGATACGGATAGTTTCACCAATATCTACCTTACCGCTGTCTGCTTGTAAGTCGCCTGCGATTAGATTAAGCAGGGTAGATTTTCCTTTCCCGTTATCACCAACAATTCCTATGCGGTCCTTGTTTTGAATGAGCAGGTTAAAGTCTGCTAAAATGGGCTTATCAGGATAGGAAAAGCTGACATTTTCAAAGTTAATGACTTTTTTACCGATACGAGAGGTTTCAAAATTGATTTCCAGTTCGCTATCGTCTATCTTGTTGGCTAAATCGCCTTTGAGGTCATGGAAACGATTGATACGGGCCTGTTGCTTGGTTGCACGAGCTTGAGGTTGTCTGCGCATCCAAGCCAGCTCTTGTTTGTAGAGCTGCTCTTTCTTATGGCGAAGGGCGGCATCTCGCTCGTCCTGTTCTGCCTTCAAGCGAACATAGTCCTGGTAATTTCCCTGATATTCGGTTAAGCTGGCGCGATCCAATTCAAAAATCCGTGTCGCCACATTGTCCAAGAAATAGCGATCGTGGGTAATAAAGAGAACAGACTTTTTAGTATTTTTCAAGAAAGTCGTCAACCATTCAATGGTATCAATGTCCAGGTGGTTAGTCGGTTCATCCAGCAAGAGCAAGTCAGCATTGCCAAGGAGGACTTGGGCCAATTGCACTCGTCTACGTAGACCACCCGATAACTCAGCAACGGTTTTGTTGAGGTCTGTCAGACCGAGTTTTGACAGAACAGTCTTGACCTGGCTTTCAATCTCCCAAGCATTGAGAGAATCCATCTCTGCCATGACTTTCTCCAGTCTTGCTTGACTGCTTTCATCATAGTTTGACAAGAGCCGTTCATATTCACGGATTAACTGGGTTTCCCGTAAATCCGAAGACAGAACAGTATCTAAGACAGTTTGGCTTTCATCAAATTCAGGCTCTTGGGTCAAATAAGAAATTTTATAGGCATTCTTCGTCTGGAAAGGGGACACATCACCATCAAAGCCAATTCGACCAGACAGGACATCCAACAAAGTCGTCTTTCCTGTACCATTGACCCCAATAATCCCGATACGGTCGCCTTGATGAATGATAAATGAAAGATCGGCAAAAACCGTCTTATCTCCAACAGACTTGGTCAGGTGTTCAACGATAAAATCACTCATTGTCTAATCTCCCTTTTACAAATGTCTTAATCGCTTGCTCTTCGTTTTCAAGCTGTCCTTCCACAATCTGGAATTCCACCTCTTTGAGCAAATTGCCCAATACTGGACCTGGTTTGAGGTCAAATGCCTTCATCAGATGTCCTCCATTGACAACAATTTCATGCTTGTCGTGGATAGTCAAGGCTTGGTCAATCTTATCGATTGCTGCAAAATCTGTAACAAAACCTTGTGCCTGACGAAGTTCCTCTACCAAGTATAAGAATTCTTTGCCATACTTGAAACAGATTTGCTTGGTAACAGGTCCTGCTTGGCGGAGCTGATAAATCTCTACCAATTTGACCGCGCTGCGTTGGAAATCATTACTGGTTTTCCATTTTTTCAGGAAGGATTTGATGTTATCGATACCTAAACAGACAAAGAGCAGGGCCCAAGCCTGTTCAGAAGTTGAAAATCGGAAGTCCTCTACTAAACTGGTCAGCATACTTTCAAGCTCTTCACCCTTGTCTGCTAGGTCTGGCAAGAAATCGTAAGCCTTCGAATCAATCATAGCTCGCAAGCCTTTTCGCCAAAAATCCGCCATCAAGAGTTTATCAAACTCGATAAAACTGCGCTCCACAGAGATTTTTTCTAAGAGCGATGCGGTTTCAACCATGGCTTCAAAGGTCGTTGATTCAATCTCAAAGTCCAAGGTCGCCGCAAAGCGAAAACCTCGCATGATACGGAGGGCATCTTCGTTGAAACGCTCAGCCGGGATGCCTACAGCCCGTAGGGTGCGGTTTTCTAAGTCAGTCATCCCATCAAAGAGGTCAACAATCTGTGCTTCTTCATCCAGAGCAAAGGCGTTGACTGTGAAGTCGCGACGTTTGAGATCCTCTTCTAAGGAACGCACAAAAGAAACCTGACTCGGCCTACGGAAGTCAACATACTCCTCCTCTGTCCGAAAGGTGGTGATTTCATACTCCTTATTGCCTTCCAAGACTAGGACAGTTCCATGCTCAATCCCCACATCGATAGTCCGAGGAAAAATCTGCTTGGTTTCTTGCGGATAGCTAGATGTGGCAATGTCAACATCATGAATAGGTCTGCCCAAAATAGCATCACGCACGGAGCCACCAACAAAGTAAGCCTCAAAGCCAGCTGCTTTAATTTTCTCTAAAATCGGCAAAGCCTCCTGAAACTCAGAAGGCAGATTGTTTAATTTCATAATAAGTGTTCCAAACCATAAACGAGTTGTGAGCGTTTGACTACCTCTTTAATGCCGAGATTGACACCGCCCATAAAGGAAATACGATCATAAGAGTCATGACGAATGGTCAAGCCTTCACCTTGCGCACCAAAAATCACTTCCTGATGGGCAACAAGGCCTGGCAAACGAACCGAGTGAATACGGAATCCGTCAAATTCTGCACCACGTGCTCCAGCAATCAGTTCTTCTTCATCCGCTGCACCTTGAGCCTGTGATTGACGGACTTGTGAAATGAGTTCGGCCGTTTTGACAGCCGTACCACTCGGTGCATCCTTCTTCTTATCGTGGTGTAATTCAATGATTTCAAGATTTGGGAAATACTTGGCTGCCTGTACTGCAAATTGCATAAGTAAGATAGCGCCAATAGCAAAGTTAGGAGCAATCAAGCCGCCCAAACCCTTCTCAGCAGATAAGGCGGTCAATTCCTCGATTTCTTCAGGGGTAAATCCTGTCGTTCCAACCACAGGTGCGAAACCATTTTCTAAGGCAAAACGGGTGTTTTCATAGGCAAATTTTGGCGTTGTAAAATCCACCCAGACATCAGCTTCTAGGCTGGCAACTTCTTCTTTGGTCTTGAAAACAGGAACACCATCTACTTCTGTTTCTGTCGCAAAGGGATCCACCAAGGCAGCCAGACTAAGTGCTGCGTCACCTTTGACCATCTCAACAGCCGTTGAGCCCATTTTTCCTTTGAATCCTGCGATAATTACCTTAATTGTCATGCAAACTCCTATTCAATAATGGGAGAAATACCAAAGGCCACTGCCCCTTCTCCCAAGTGCGTACCGATGACCGAACCAAATGACACGATTGGTAAATCGCTACCGACACCTGCTTCTTCCAACTGCTGTTTAAAGTTTTCAGCCTTCTGAGGTGCGTTGGCGTGTATGATAGCAATCTGATACTGTCCTTCGGTCGTTTGTTCTTGGAGGATTTCCAAGAGGCGTTTAATGGCCTTTTTCTCCGTCCGAACTTTTTCATACACTTCAATCTTACCCTCACCTGTAAAATACAGAATCGGTTTGATGCTCAAAAGATTGCCAAGCAAGGCTGCTCCATTGGACAAGCGACCGCCTTTTACCAAATGATTGAGGTCATCAACCATGATGAAGGCTGTGGTCTTTCCAATTTCTTGGTTCAATTTACCAGTAATTTCTTCAAAACTAAGTCCTGCATCAGCCCACTTAAATACATTCTCAACCATCATTCCCAATGGTGCTGAGGTAATTTTTGTATCTGGAAAGGCAACTGTCAGACCTTCAAATTCATCAGCCAAATATTGAATATTTTGATAAAAACCTGAAATACCTGATGATAAGAACAAACCAAGCGCGTGAGTGTAGCCTTTATCTTTCAAGCCTCCAAGAATTTCTTCCAATTCCATCAAACTTGGTTGGCTGGTTTTTGGCAATTCTTTGGAAGAAGCCATTTTTTGATAAAATTCCTCAACGGTCAAATTTTGACCTTCGATATAATTGACGCCATCAATGTTGACTGGAATATTTAAGACAAACAAGTCCTCGCGTTCTACCCCTAAAACAGCTGATGAGTCAGTAATAACTGCTAATTTCATTCTAAAACTCCAAATTTACACCAGGGGCATCAAAGGCAATTTCTGTAACGTCATAGGTCATGCGTTTCAACATATCTAATAAAGGATCAACAAGAGTACGCTTTTCTTCTTCTGTGAATTCAGTCGGTTCATTGACATAACGTCCCTTAAGATGAACGGCTTGGCTCATAGCGCCTGAGATTACAAAATGATTCAAAACAATAATGAAGCTTAAAATAGTAACCATTGACGTCTTGCTTTCTTCTTCGCTGCGTTCCAACAACTGGAAATCAACACTCAATTTTGTTTGAGGTACTCCATTTTCCTTTTCCCAAGCCTGATTGCGTGCATCAAAGTGATACTGATTAACAAATTCTTTTTCGCGAATGATTTCCATGTCTAATTTCTCCTATAAACAATACTATGCTTATTATACCATAGTTGGCATGAGAATTGCCAAAAAACCTTGCCCGAAGACAAGGTTTTAATCTTATTTAGCTTGACGAAGAGCTCCGTAGAGAATACCTGAAACTACTGCACCGATCAATACATACAGGATGTAAAGCAATGGATTTGAAGTCAAAGCGATGACGAAGATTCCACCGTGTGGAGCCATCAATTGGATACCTGACAAACCTACCAAGGCACCTGCAAGGGCAGAACCTGCGATAAAGCTTGGGATTGCACGAGCTGGGTCAGCCGCACCAAATGGAATGGCACCTTCAGTGATGAATGACAGACCCATAACGATGTTTGTCAAACCTGAGTTACGTTCTTCTTGCGTGAATTTATTTTTGTAAAGAAGGGTTGCAACGAATACTGCCAACGGTGGAACCATACCACCTGCCATAACTGCCGCCATCGCTACAGAACCACCGTCTGCAACAGTAGCTGCAAGGGTACCTGTACCGAAGACATAAGCTGCCTTGTTTACTGGACCACCCATATCTACTGCCATCATACCGCCGAGGACAAGTCCAAGGAGAATAGCAGAGCTACCTTCAAGACCAGCAAGGAAATTGTTCATGCCAGTGTTAATTGCAGCCATTGGGATGTTGACAAAGAACATCAAGAAACCAGTGATAGCTGTACCCAAAAGTGGCAAGAGCAAGATTGCATTCAAACCTTGGAGTGATTTTGGCATGTTACGCAAAGCGTTGCGAAGAACAAGAACTACACCACCAGCAAGGAAACCACCTACAAGAGCACCCAAGAAACCAGATGATACACCAGCAAGGGCAAGGGTTTCTTCACCACCAGCTGCGTAAGGGATTTTACCAAAAGCAAGACCACTGCTAGCGATTGCACCAGCTACGAAACCTGCAACCAAACCTGGTTTTTCAGCAATTGAGTAAGCAATGTAACCTGCAAGAAGTGGCAACATGAAGCCAAAGGCTGCTCCACCAATCTTCATGAACATCGCTGCGATTTCGTTGTATGACCCCAGGCTACCAAGACTGTCGCTTGGTACACCGAGCAAGTTATCAAACAAGAAAGCAAGGGCAATCAAGATACCGCCACCAATAACGAATGGCAACATTTGAGAAACACCGCTCATCAAGTGTTTATAGAATGCTTTACCAAGACTGAGTTTTTCTGAAGATTCTACAGTAGCTGCTCCTTCTGTTGCTGTGTAGGCTGATGCTTTACCATCCAAGATGATGTTAATCAATTCTTCTGCTTGTTTGATACCAGCAGCAACTGGACGAGATACCAATGGTTTACCATTGAAACGAGGCATGTCAACAGCCTTATCTGCTGCGATGATTACACCTGCCGCATTCTTAATGTCTTCAGCAGTTAGTTTGTTACCAACCCCAGACGCACCGTTTGTTTCAACCTTGATGTCAACACCCATCTCAGCAGCCTGCTTCTTAAGAGCTTCTTCTGCCATGTAAGTGTGGGCAATACCAGTTGTACATGCTGTAACAGCAACGATAAATGGACGGTCGCCACTTGGAGCTGCAACCACTTCTGCTGCTACCTTGTCTGCTGCTTCAGCTGTATCAAAGACTGCAATGACTTCTTCTGGGCTAGAAACGCCACGAAGTTTGTCCGCAAATCCTGCTTTCATCAAGTATTTAGACAATTCAGCGAGAGCTGCCAAGTGCGTGTCGTTTGCACCTTCTGGAGCTGCAATCATGAAGAACAAGTCAGTTGGTTGACCGTCAAGACTTGCATAGTCAACGCCCTTGTTTGATTTAGCAAAGAGAACAGTTGCCTCTTTTACAGCAGCATTCTTAGCATGTGGCATTGCAATTCCGTCGCCAAGACCAGTAGTTGTTTGTGCTTCACGGTTCATGATACCTGTTTTGAAAACATCAAAATCAGTTACGTATCCTTTTTCTACCAAGCTAGCAATCATTTCATCGATGACTGCTTCCTTGCTTGTCGCTTGCAAATCAAGCAACATGACATCTTTTCTCAAAACGTCTTGAATTTTCATAGTGTTTCTACCTCAACTTTTTCATAAGTTTCCTTAATAAATTCGATACTTGCCAAATCGTCTGAAAAGGCTGTTGCCGTACCGCAAGCAACTCCCCATTTGAGAGCTTCAATCGGGTCTTGTGAGCGAACGTATTCGCCAGTAAATCCTGCCACCATGGAATCTCCAGCTCCGACAGAATTTTTCACTATTCCCTTGATTGGTTTGGCAAAGTAAGTTGCCGTTGGAGTGACCAACAAGGCTCCGTCCCCTGCCATAGAAATGATAACATTCTGAGCTCCCATGTCTAAGATTTTCTTAGCATAGGTCTCGATGTCTGCAATGCCAGTCAATTCAACATTGAAAATAGCTTCCAATTCATGATTGTTCGGCTTGACCAAGAGTGGTTGGTGAGCCAGTGAATCCAGAAGCGTTTGCCCTTCAAAGTCACAGACCACTTGTGCTCCTGCTTTTTTAGCCACTGGAATTAGCTTATTATACACTTCATTTCCAAGGCTAGCTGGTGCTGAACCAGCAAAGACAACTGTGTCATCTTTAGTCAAGCCAGCCAAAACCATTTCTAGTTCTGCCAACTGTGTATCTGTCACAATCGGACCCAAACCGTTGATTTCTGTTTCTTGGTCGGCTTTGATTTTCACGTTAATCCGCGTATCTTGGTCCACATGAACAAAATCGGTATCAATGCCTTCAGCAACCAATCCATCTTTGATGAACTGTCCAGTAAAACCTCCTAGAAACCCCGTCGCTGTGTTTGGATAGCCCAATCGCTTCAAAACACGACTAACGTTAATTCCCTTACCGCCGGCATACTTATCGTCGCTCTCCATACGATTGACACTGCCTGTTTCAACTCTATCAAGTCGAACAATGTAGTCAATAGCTGGATTGAGCGTAACAGTATAAATCATACCTCGATTACCCTCGTTTTCTCTTTTATGATGTCCAACAAACTGCTCTCCGAAGATTGACAGATAATATTGGCTTTTTCGATGGCTGCAACCTTGGCAAAGGAGAATTGACCAATCTTCGACGCATCTGCTAGAACATAGCTTTCTTTTGAATTGTCTATGATGGTACGTTTGATGGTTGCTTCCTCAATATCTGGTGTTGTAAAATAGTTTTTATCAATACCATTCATTCCCAAAAAGGCCTTATCAAAATTGAGCTGTCGAATGTGTTCCATAGCCATTGCACCTACTGAAGCATTGGTCGATTGCTTAACATAACCACCTATAATAATGGTCTTTATCTTGCGTTCAACCAACTTGACAGCGTGGTTAATGGAATTGGTTACGACTGTCAGATTTTCCTGTTGAAGATAATCAATCAGTAAACTAGTCGTTGTTCCTGCATCAAGGAAAATCACATCGCCGTCCATGATCAACTGAGCTGCTCTCTCGGCAATCATTCGTTTTTCTTGAACGTTTTTGACAGATTTTTCAAGAATGGATTCTTCCAGTTGCAATTTAGCTGGTGCTTCTGCACCGCCATGTACTCTTCGAAGTTTCCCTTCATTCTCTAACTCGTCCAAATCCCTACGAACAGTGGATTCGGATGTTTCTAGAATATCAATCAATTCTTCCAGTCGGACAAATTGTTGTGCTTGAATACGTTCTAGTATGACTTGCTTGCGTTCTGATTTGAGAATGTCCAACACCTCCTGCAATCGTTTACAAAAACCATTATACACTAAAAACCATCATTGTCAATCATTTTCTAGCAAAATCTTTCAAAAAATGTCAATTTTCTTCAAAATTCTTCAAAAAAGAACAATCTCTTACGAAATCGTCCCCTTTTCTATCATTGATTTGACCATCTCTTTAAGCATAGCCATCTCTTCTGGACGTCCAACGGACAGGCGAATGTAACCTGCTAATTTCCCTGTTGGATAGTACTTGAAATTCCAATCTTTTGCTAAGGCTTGTCGGTGAAACACTTCTGCCCACGGCGCCTTAAAGGTCACAAAACTGGTCTGACTTGGCAGGACATGACAATCTTCTAATTGTTCTAAAAAAGCAATCATTTCTTGACGCAGTTTGACAATTATTTCAACCGTTTCTGTTACTTTATCTTTGTAATCCAAGGCAACTGCAGCCATATGAGCCGTTAAGTTGGATAGACTAAAAGGTGGAATAACCTTGTCTAGTTCATAAATAAGCTCTTCACTTCCAACCGCAAAACCAACTCGTAAACCTGCAAGTCCAAATGCCTTAGAAAGTGTACGTAAAACCAAGACATTCTCATATCCTTCAAGTCGACTGATGAAACTTTCAACTTCCGCAAATTCAATATAGGCCTCGTCAATAACCAGCAATCCCTTGAAAGAAGTCGCTAGCCTTTCCAAATCTTCCATAGAATAAGCAACCGATGAAGGATTGTTGGGATTGGAAAGCATGAAAATTTTTGCTTTGCTTGCCTCTGCACGCGCCAACAAGTTCTCAACTGGCAAAACCAATGTCCCATCTTTCTCTTCCAAGTCAATGGCTTCAAACCGACTACCATGCATCTGGTTATAGGTTTCATACATGAAGAAATCAGGATTGACCGTCAAGAATGCATCATCCTTCTCCATAAAGGTGGAAACAATCATATGAATGAGGTGGTCAGAGCCAACTCCCACCGTCACTTGTTTCGGATGTACTCCAAGATAGGTCGCATATTTCTCAATCAGATTTGAGTATGTATTGTCACCGTAAAAGCTCAATTGACCAACTTCTAAGCTCTCTAAGGTCTTTTGCGGTAAAAAGGACCAATCAATAATGCGATTTTCATTATTGCCCAAGTCAAATCTAGCCTTATGTTTTATTTTATAAGGTTGGTAGTCTTCAAATACCTGACGTTTCATAATTTTCTCCTTTGAACATGAAAACACAGTCTAATCAACTGTGTCTTCTGCTTTGATTTTTTCAAAAATAGTTAACTCTTCAGCTGTAAAGTTATAATTTTCCAACAAATCTGGACGACGTTGGTAGGTTTTTCGTAGGCTTTCTTCCAGACGCCATTTTCGAATATTTTCATGGTGGCCACTCATGAGAACATCTGGCACTACCATCCCTCGATATTCGTAGGGACGAGTGTACTGAGGATATTCCAGTAGACCAGAAGAAAAACTATCATCCGTATGGCTGACTTCCTTGCCAATAACCTCTGGAATTAAACGAACAGTAGCATCAATCATAGTCATGGCCGCCAATTCCCCTCCGGTCAGAACATAATCTCCGAGAGAAATCTCGTCTGTCACTAGGGTCTTAATCCGCTCATCATAACCTTCATAATGACCACAGATAAAAATTAACTGCTCTTCCTGGGCCAATTCTTCTGCATAGGCCTGATTAAAAGTTCTACCAGCAGGATCCAACAAAATAACACGGGGCTTGGTTTGTTCAATGCTATCCATGGTGTCAAAAATCGGTTGAGCTCGAAGCAACATCCCTTGACCACCACCGTAGGGCTCATCATCCACATGGCGAGCCTTTTCAGCTTTCTCCCGGAAATTATGGTAGTTGATTTCCAGCAAGCCCTTGTCACGTGCCTTGCCCACAATAGAATGTTCTAGCGGAGCAAACATTTCTGGGAAGAGGGTCAAAATATCAATTCTCATCGTCCAAGCCCTCAAGCAATTCCACATCTACGCGATTGTTTGGAATATCAATGTTTAAGACAACGGGCGGAATGTAAGGCAAGAGCAGGTCTTTCTTCCCTTTGCGTTTGACCACCCAAACATCATTAGCGCCAGGTTGCAAGATTTCCTTGATTTGTCCAATCAATTGGTCATTTTCATAAACATCCAAACCAATAATTTCATGATAATAAAACTCACCGTCTTCAAGGTCGGACAAATTTTCTTCCGCAATTTTCAAACTAAAGCCCTTGTACTTCTCGATATCATTGATGTGGTACATGCCCTTGAACTTGATAATATCAAAGTTTTTAGCCTTGCGGTGATTGGCAATTTCAACTTCCATGACAAACTGGTCCTTGTCAGTAAACAAGGCTAGCTTTGCCCCTTTTTTAAAGCGTTCTTCTGCAAAATCCGTTACAGACAAAACACGCATTTCTCCTTGTAAGCCTTGGGTGTTAACAATCTTTCCTACGTTAAAATAATTCATAATTTCTCCATCTGATTTTCTATCCTTTTATTTTAACATGATGAGGTTATTTTCTCAAGCAAAGAAAAAAGCCGGATTACTCCGACTTCTTCTAGTCTATCAACTCAGACAAGGACTTTTTGATCCTGACTGTCAACTCATAAGGAAACTCCAGATAAGTCTTGCCATTTTTTTCATAGAGATAGGCTATTTTGTTATTTGGATGAAAGGTTAGTTGATAATACTCTTCTACCCCGACTGGCTGGTCATGGTTGCTTGCATTTTTGAAAAGATAGGGATGAATTTGGATAAGCTCCGATAGAAAATCGCTCATTTCACTACCTTCCAAAGTTTTTATCTCTAAACTATCTTGATTGCTGATAATAATCTGGTCAGCTTGAGGTAAACTAATTTCAGTTTTCTTCACAACTTGATAAGCAAGCAACAAGGAAATACTAGATAAAACAACAAAAATCATCCATCTCTTTTTCATATAAGAACCCAACCTTTTCTAGTAAATTATATCAAGCTCAAAAATCTGTCAAGTAAAAACTTAGAAATCTATTGAACACTAGCAATTTTCCTCAAACGCAATCTTAGAGCAATCCCGCAAACAAAAATACCTGAAATTAGACCAATCCAATAGGCTTCCGGTCCCAGGTGGAAAAATCTTTCCAGGAAAAAGGCAACCGGAAAGGTTATGGACCAATAAGCAACTAGTCCAAGTACAAATGGAACAGTTGTATCCTTGTAGCCCCGCAAAATTCCTTGAATTGGAGCTGTATAGGCATCTGCCAATTGGAACATGAGGGCAAAGCTTAGAAAATGTGACGTTAGTCGGACAAAGTCTGTATCATTTCCGTAGAGATAGGCAACTTTTGAGCGGAAAAAATAAAGGAAGGTGAGGGTCAGCCCTGCAAACCCTAGTGCTACCAAACGTCCTAAATGGCTATAGGCTTTCACATCCTGAAGTCGTTTAGCTCCCACTTCGTAAGCAATAACAATGGCCAAGGCTGAAGATACAGAAGACGGGAAGGCATAAAGAAGAGTAGCAAAGTTCATGGCTGCCTGATGAGCCGCGATAATCTGAGCAGAAAATTTTGCCATGTAAAGGCCAACTACTGCAAAAATAGCCACTTCTGCAAAGACTTGCAAACCAATCGGCAAACCAATTTTCAAGCCTTCCTTCAATAAAGAAAAGCCAATCGGACTCCATCGCCAAATCTGATACGAAGAAATGGTCTTATTTTTGCACATGACAAGGACAATGACTAGCAACACAGCCCAGTAAGCTAAAGCAGTGCCCAATCCAGCACCTGCTCCGCCCAGGGCCGGTAGGCCCATTTTCCCATAAATCAAGAGATAGTTAAAGAGGCTGTTAAAGGGAACCAGAAGCAACATGAGGTACATAGATAGGCGGGTCAAACCTAGGGCGTCGAAAAAGGATCGGCAGACGCTGAAGAGTAAGAGGGGCAAGATGCCGATGGAGATATAGTAGAGGTACTGCCGACCGACCTGAAAGACAGCTTCGTCCAAGTCAAAACGAGACAAAGTCGGAACGGCAAAAAGATAGACCAATAGTAAGAGGATTCCCGTCAGTCCTAGGGCCAAATAGACAAACTGATGAAACTCTTGCCGAATCTTTGACTTCTCTCCTTGTCCTAGATATTGAGCAATGATTGGAACAAGCGCAGATACGATCCCCGTCAAAAATGAGAACAGGGGATTCCAAAGACTTGTCGCCATGGAAACACCTGCTAAATCCATGGTACTGTACTGACCAGTCATCATGGTGTCAATAAAAGATGCGGAGTAATTAGCAAATTGATAAATTAAAATAGGCAAAAATATTTTGATAAAGAGCCAGAGCTTCTCATTGTTATTTCTTGTTTGGTACATACTTATTCTCTTTCAATTTTATACAAATATTGTAACAAGAAAAGGACCTGCATTGCAAGTCCTCTTTGACTAGATAGAATCCCCATTCCAGATTGAATTTTTTACAATTACATAATCCACGTGCTTCAAGCTGGTAATGTCACGACCGCCAGCATAAGAAATGGATGATTGCAAATCTTGCTCCATTTCAATCAGCGTATCTTTCAAGTGACCTTTGGCTGGCAGGAGAATTTTTTTGCCTTCCACGTTCTTATAAGCACCTTTTTGGTATTCAGATGCAGAGCCATAGTATTCTTTAAACTGTTTGCCGTCTACTTCTACCGTCTTACCTGGGCTTTCGATGTGACCAGCAAAGAGGGAACCAATCATAACCATGCTTGCACCGAAACGGATAGATTTGGCAATATCTCCGTGGGTACGGATACCACCGTCCGCAATAATTGGCTTACGAGCAGCTTTTGAACACCAACGAAGGGCAGCCAGCTGCCAACCGCCTGTACCAAAACCAGTTTTGACCTTGGTGATGCAGACCTTACCAGGACCAATTCCAACTTTTGTTGCATCCGCACCAGCATTTTCCAATTCTCGAACAGCTTCAGGAGTGCCGACATTACCTGCAATGACAAAGGTATCAGGCAATTCTTTCTTGATATGCTTGATCATTTTAATCACGCTATCCGCATGACCATGCGCAATATCAATGGTAATAAACTCAGGCGCGTCAGCTTTTAAACTAGAAACAAAGTCATATTCATAGTCTTTCACACCAACCGAGATTGAAGCAATCAAACCTTGGTCATGCATGCGTTTCACGAAAGGAATACGCCCCTCTTCATCAAAACGGTGCATGATGTAAAAATAACCATCTTTGGCCAACATTTCTGCCACATCTTCATCCAAGATCGTCTGCATATTGGCTGGAACAACTGGCAATTTAAAAGTGTATTTTCCGAGTGTTACAGATGTATCTGCCTCTGAACGGCTATTGATGATACATTTGTTTGGAATGAGCTGAATATCTTCGTAGTCAAAAACAGGTGTCTCATTAAACATGGGCTTCTCCTCTGTTCGTTTTTAAATGATTTTTGTAGTAGGAAACAGGATTTTGTTCGCTTTTCCTTAACCGACATCTATTATTATAGTCCATTGTTTGTTTTTTGTCAATATACTTTGTACATCATGTTTAAACGTTCGTTTATTATCGTTTTATAGAAGTAAAACAGGATTGAATATTCGTCAAATTCCGTTTTAGAAGATATTCTATTAAATATTTATAAAAACGTTCTGATTTAGCTAGGTATTTCTTATAAGAAAACGAAAAAAATCTTCAAAAACTGAAGATTTTTTACTCAAATTCATATAATTGTGGAAATTTATCACATTCAGGATTTTTGGGATGGCAGACTTCTCGTCCAAAATAAATCATAGCCTGGTGGGCTGGCAGCCAGAGTTCTGGTGGTAAGACCTCCATGACCCGCTTTTCCGTTTCCAGTGGGGTCGCTGATTTTTTGACAATGTCGTGGTGTTTGCAGATCCGACCCACATGGGTATCGACTGCGAATGCAGGAATGCCAAAACCGACACTCAACACCACATTGGCCGTTTTTCTCCCCACACCCGCTAAAGCCTCTAATTCTTCCCGTGTCTGTGGGACAATGCCATCATGTCGCTCCAACAACTGCTGGGCGCATTCTTTCAAAAACTTGGCCTTATTACGATACAAGCCCAAGCGAGAAATATAGGGCTCGATGTCCTTCACCTCTGCTGCTGCCATGGCTTGAGGCGTTGGAAAGGCCGCAAATAGACCTGGGGTAGCCTTGTTAACAGCAGCATCCGTTGTCTGAGCTGACAAAAGTACTGCGCAGACCAATTCAAAATGGTTGCGGAAATCCAAACTAGGTTGAGCATCAGGATAGAGGGCAATAATTTCTTCGATAACTTTTCTAGCACGTTTTTTTGATAATACCATATGTCCATTATAGCATGAAAAAGATGATTTTTCTAAAAAGTTAATTGCAAATGCCACTGAAACTCATGCTATAATAATCTATGAAAGGAGTTGACAATTATGGATTTACAAGAACTTTGTAGGCAGGTCATTCAGGAACGACCTATGAACAGCCACAAGGGAACCTTCGGCCGTGCCTTACTGATTGGCGGACTTTACCCTTACGGTGGCGCCATCATCATGACTGCCCTAGCCACTGTCAATAGCGGAGCTGGCTTGGTTACTGTCGCTACTGAAAATGAAAATATTCCAGCACTGCATAGTCACCTGCCTGAAGCCATGGCCTTTTCAGTTGATGACAAAGACTTACTCCTAGCTAACTTAAAACATGCTGACCTGGTATTGATTGGTCCGGGTTTGGGGGACAATAGCCGAGCAGAAAACCTAGTTGACCTTGTACTTGAAAATGTGTCAGAAAAACAAATTCTTGTCCTGGATGGCTCTGCCTTGACCTTGATAGCCAAACAGAACAGGAAAATTTTTCCCTGCAAACAGGTCATCCTAACACCTCACCAAAAAGAATGGGAAAGATTGTCTGCCATCCCCATTGACCGACAAACAAGCCAGACCAACCTAACCGCCTTAAGAGAGTTTCAAGAACATACCATTTTAGTCGCCAAGAGTTCATCTAGCCATGTCCTGCAAGCCAATCCTGAGCAAATCACACCAATAACTGCTGGTGGTCCCTATCAAGCAACTGGAGGAATGGGCGATACGCTTGCTGGTATGATTGCAGGATTTGCCCTGCAATTTCCACATGTAGGACTATATGATAGAGTTGTGACTGCCACCTACCTTCATTCCTACATCGCTGACCAATTAGCCCAGCAATTCTATCTTGTAAAACCTACAGACATTTCGAAAGAAATTCAGAAAATGATGAAAGATTTTCAAACCAACTAGAGATGATAATAAAAGTCCTTCCCAGCAGGTATCCCATTTGCAACATATAGATAATCAATAGAAAACAGTAAAACCACTAGTTCAGAATTGTCCTAGTGGTCTTTTGTCTTATTTCCGATACATCTTGAACTGGAGATAAAGGTCATTGTACATTCCCAGCATCTCTTGTCCGAGGTTATCATAGACTTCCATCTTCTTCATGGTTTCTTCTGAAGGATAGAAGGATTCATCGTTCTGAGTTTCTTCATCCAACATGGCTTTTGCTGCAGGAATTGGTGTTGAGTAACCAACATATTCAGCATTGCGCAGTGCATTTTCAGGACGGAGCATGAAACTCATAAAGGCATAGGCACCGTCCAAATTCTTAGCGGTTTTTGGAATGACCATGTTATCAAACCACAGGTTGGAACCTTTTGATGGTACGACGTAACGTAGATTTTCATTGCCATCCAACATTTCACTGGCTTCACCAGAGAATGATACCGCAATTGCTGCCGCATCCTGTATCATGTAGCCCTTGATTTCGTCAGCTACGATAGCCTTAACATTTGGTGTCAAATTGTAAAGATGTTCAGCAGCTTTTTCGATTTCAGCTGAATTTGTTGAGTTTAGGCTATAACCTAAAGATTGTAGCCCAAATCCCATCACTTCACGAACACCATCGATCAACATGATATTGTCTCGGTATTCTTCAGACCATAAATCTTCCCATTCTTGAGGAGGATTTTCGACCATGGTTTCATTATAAACAATTCCCAAGGTTCCCCAGAAATAGGGGATGGAATAATCATTGTTCTTATCAAAACTCAAGCCCATGAATTGTGGATCAATATTTTCCAAACCTTCGATTTTCGACTTGTCCAATTTGATGAGCATATTCTCTTCGGTCATCTTGGAAATCATATACTCAGATGGAATGGTCAAATCATAGGTGGTACCACCCTGCTTTATCTTGGTATACATGGATTCATTGGAGTCGAAAGTCTGGTAATCCACCTGAATACCTGTTTCAGCAGTAAATTCTTCCAGTAATTCTGGGTCAATATAATCTCCCCAGTTATAGATAACCAACTTATCCGTCGTTCCTTGAGTTGAATCAGCTTCGAGTTTATAACTGATTCCCCAAAGAATGAGAATAATGGCAATAATTCCTAGGAAAAATGAATATAAACGTTTCATTAGTTGGCCTCCTTTTCACGTGAGATGAAATAATAACCCACTACCAATAAGATTGAGAAAAGGAAAACTAAGGTTGACAGGGCATTGATTTCCAAAGAAATCCCTTGACGAGCCCGTGAGTAAATCTCTACAGATAGATTTGAGTAACCATTTCCCGTAACAAAGAAGGTCACGGCAAAGTCATCCAAGGAATAGGTAAAAGCCATGAAATAACCTGCAATAATCGCTGGTGTCAAGTATGGCAACATGATTTCTTTCAGCATTTGCGGCTGAGTTGCACCCAAGTCATAGGCAGCTGAAATCATATCCGCATTCATTTCCTTCAAGCGTGGCAAGACCATCAAGACCACGATAGGAATGGAGAAGGCAATGTGACTGAGTAATACTGAAACAAATCCAAGCTGGAAACCAATCATGGTAAAGAGAATCAGGAAGCTCGCCCCAATCATGACATCTGGTGCCACCATCAAAATATTATTGACAGACAAAAGCGCATTTTGAAAACGAGGTGTTGCCTGATAGATATAGATGGCACCAAAAGTTCCAATAATGGTCGCAATCAAAGAACTCAAGAAAGCCAAGAAAAATGTTTGCGCCAAAATCAGCATCAGACGGCTGTCACCCAACATGGACGAAAAATGCTCCAAGGTAAAACCTGTAAAGCCGTTCATATCTCCACCTTCATTGAAAGCGTAGAAAATAAGATAGAAAATCGGCAAATAAAGAAGAAGAAAGGCAACTGTTAAGTAAATGTTTGCAAATTTTTTCATTATTTCTTCCTCTCTTTCGTCATCCACATAATTAAGAGCATGGCTAAAATCAAGACCACACCAATGGTTGAACCCATTCCCCAGTTTTGTGTTGTAAGGAAATGTTGCTCGATAGCTGTACCCAAGGTAATCACTCGGTTACCACCAATCAAGCGGGTCAACATAAAGAGGCTCAAACTCGGAATGAAGACGGCCTGAACACCAGAGCGCACACCATTCATGGAAAGAGGAAAAATAACTTTTGTAAAGGTCTGCCAAGATGTCGCCCCTAGATCACGACTGGCATTGATTAGGTTTTTATCCAAATCATCTAGGGCATTAAAAATCGGCAAAATCATAAATGGAATTTCAATATAGGCTGCAACAGCAATGAATGAGAAATCCGTGAAAAGAATTTGCTGGGCACCCAAGCCAATAAACTCTAAGAACTGGTTGATAGAGCCATGCTGTCCAAAAATACCGATAAAGGCATAGGCTTTTAGCAAGAGATTGACCCAGGTCGGCAAGATAATCAACATGAGCCAGAGCTGTCTATGCTTGAGCTTGGTCAAGAAGTAGGCAGTTGGATAAGACACCAACAAAGTGACCAAAGTAATAATACCTGCGTAAAAAATGGAGTTAAAACTCATACGCAGATAGGTCATATTTGGTGAATTAAAATAGGTTTGATAATTGGCCAGAGTGAAATTACCATGAATATCAAAGAAAGACTTGAAGATAATCAAGGCAACGGGTGCGAGTACAAAGAGAAAGACCCATAGGGCATAAGGAATTGCAAAGAGCCTAGAGGTTTTCTTCATTACGTTCCTCCTCGATGGCGTTAATCAAACCATCTTCCACTTCTTCCACTTCCACATACTCTTCGATACGAGCATCAAATTCCTCTTCCGTTTCATTGAGGCGCATGATATGGATGTCTTCTGGCTCAAAGTCCAGACCGATGACCTCTCCCACAATAGCCTTACGGGTTGAGTGAATCATCCATTCATTGCCCAAATCATCGTAGGCAATGATTTCATAGTGAACCCCACGGAAGAGTTGGGTATCTACTTTTACCTGCAATTTGCCTTCTTCTGGAAGTGTAATCTGCAAGTCTTCTGGACGGATAACGATTTGAACTTCCTCATTTGGACGCATTCCACCATCCACAGCTTCGAAGCGTTTGCCGTTAAATTCAACTAAATAGTCTTTAATCATACGACCAGACAGGATATTGGACTCTCCGATGAAGGTGGCAACAAAATGGTTGATTGGCTCGTCGTAAATGTCCACTGGCGTTCCTGACTGGACAATCTCACCTTCATTCATAACGAAAATCCAGTCACTCATGGCCAGTGCTTCTTCTTGGTCGTGGGTAACAAAGACAAAGGTAATTCCTAGACGTTGTTGCAATTCACGCAGTTCGTACTGCATTTCTGTACGGAGTTTCAAGTCCAGGGCAGAAAGTGGTTCATCTAGCAAGACAACGCGAGGCTGATTGATGATGGCGCGAGCAATAGCGACACGTTGCCGTTGACCACCTGACAATTTCTGAATGGAGCGTTTCTCGTAACCAGAAAGACGGACCATTTGAAGAGCCTCTGTCACACGGCGTTCGATTTCAGCCTTGTCAACCTTACGCAATTTAAGAGGAAAAGCCACATTCTCAAAGACAGTCATGTGTGGGAATAGGGCATAGGATTGGAAAACGGTATGGACATCTCGCTTGTTAGTCGGAACGTCGTTAATCCGTTGACCATCCAGATAAATATCACCTGAACTTGCATCCAACAAACCAGCGATGATATTCAAAATCGTTGATTTACCTGAACCAGAAGCTCCTAAAAGGGTATAAAATTTACCCTCTTCCAATTCAAAACTAATATCCTTTAATACAGTTGTACCACTGTCTTCAAAAACTTTTGAAACGTGTTTAAATTCAATAATTGGCTTTTTCAATTCTCATAAATTCCTTCTGTTTTGTAAGAGCCTGATGGCTAGAGTTTAGTCTTTCAGTTTGCTTTTAGTACTAGGCAACGAGCTGCAGACAGTACTGAAGTACGTCAAAGCGAGTTAACGACGTAATAAAAGATAAACTGAAAGACTATGTATCAGACGGGTCGCCGATAATACGCACTTCTCTCTCCAGTGTAACGCCTGAAGATTTTTCAACAACTTCGATAACGTGGGCAATCAGATTTTCATAATCCTTTGCTGTACCATTCTCGACATTGACCATAAAACCAGCATGTTTTTCAGATACTTCCACACCACCAATACGGTAGCCTTTCAAGCCAGCCTCCATGATCAACTGACCAGCAAAATGACCTGGAGGACGCTTAAAGACTGAGCCACACGATGGATATTCCAGAGGTTGTTTCAATTCACGCAAATGGGTCAAACGAGCCATTTCATTTTGAATAACTGGGTGGTTACCAGGTTTTAGGGCAAATTTAGCAGATAAAACAATGGCACCATTCTCTTGTAAAATTGACGAGCGGTAGCCAAAACGCAACTCACGGTTATCCAAGGTTTCTACATAACCTGCAGGGGTCAAAATCTGAGCAGAAACCAGAATATGAGCGATTTCTCCTCCGTAGGCACCAGCGTTCATATAAACCGCTCCACCTATGCTACCAGGAATACCACAGGCAAATTCAAATCCTGTCAAGGAATGGAAGAGGGCAACCTTAGTTGTTTCAATCAGGTTCGCCCCTGCTTCTGCTTCGATAGTATAGCCCGAAACAGTCACAGAATTGAGCTTGTCCATACGGATTACAAATCCGCGAATACCACCATCACGTACGATGATATTACTTGAATTACCCAATACCTGCCAAGGAATATTTTCACGCTTGGCAAACTCGACAATACGGACAATTTCATAACGGTTACGAGGAAATGCTAGGTAATCAACAGCCCCTCCAACTTTTGTATAGGTATATTCTTTTAAGGGCTCATCGAAGCGGATATCAATTCCTTCTAATTCTAGCCTAATTTTATCTTTCATCATCTTCTCATTTCAATTTAAAATATACAGGTCATATTATACCAAAAATCAGCTCAAAACACGAATATAAATCCAGTTTCTAGGCAGAAATTTTTACAAAAAAATCAGCTCTCGTGGAGCTGAATATTATATCACTTGAATACCCTTAGTATCCACCTGAAGAGGATGAACCGTTCCATCCAAGTCTAATTGCTCAAGGGCTGTTACAAGGGCAGCTTCCTTATCCTTTGAAGTCAAAACCATGACAGTTGGTCCTGCACCTGATAGATAGGTTGCGTAGGCTCCCAGTTCTTGTGCTGTTTGCTTGATTGGACAAAATTCTTTGACCAACAATTGGCGGAAAGGTTCGTGGAACATATCTGACTGAATGGCTTTACCAGCCTTCTCCAAATCACCCGCCATCAAACTAGCAACAGCCACATTGGAAATGGCGCTAGCAGCAACAGCTTTTTTGTAGCCCATTTGCGAAGGTAGAACTCCGCGACTTTCAACTGTGCGCAATGGGTAGTTTGGAATGAAGGCTACAAAACTTGCCTCCGGAAACGCTGTTACTACAGCCTGTACCTTCTTATTGACATAACTAGCAATAACCAGATTACCGTAAATCGCAGGAGCCACATTATCAGGATGCCCTTCAATTTCAGTTGCTTTAAGTAATTTTTCATCTGCAGTCATATTCAAGCCAGCCAGTTGGTTGGCCAACTCAATACCTGCTACAATAACAGAACTTGAAGAACCTAACCCACGCGCTAAAGGAATATCACTAAACATTTTAATCCGATGAGGCTGGAGGTTTTTAGCTACCTTCAAAGCTGTTTTGATAAGAAGATTATTCTTATCTGACGGCACATGGTCAAGATTGTGTTCGATGACCCACTCATCCGTCTGCTCTAAAACTTCAATGGTCAAGTATTTCGAAAGGGCAACACCAACTGAATCAAATCCTGGTCCGAGATTGGCAGATGTTGCAGGGATAATAATTTTCATGCCTTATTCTCCCAACACCTTGAACGTATTCAAGACTGTAAAGTCTGATTCTTGAGCCAATTTAGCTGTTACATTTTCCAATTGGGTCTTGCTCATTTCATGTGTTACAATGACCAAGCGAGCAGTTTCTCCATCTGCAGCCTGTTGCAAAATTTGCTTGAAGGAAATTTCTTCTGAATTGAAAATTTCTGCTAAACGAAGCATTTTACCATTCTTATCAGGTGCAACAATTGAGAAATAGTATTCGCTCTTCACATCACTTGGAGTCGCTAATTGAAGCGGACGATTATATTCGTTGAAGGCTTTACCGACTGTCTGGTCTTTCAAACGACGGACAATGCGAATAATGTCTGCCATAACACTTGTTGCAGTTGGTTTTTGACCTGCACCTGGTCCATAATACATGGATTGACCAATTCCGATAGACTCGACAAAGACTGCATTCATCACACCATTTACGCTAGCCAGTGGATGATTTTTCGGTAGGAAGGTTGGAGATACTTCGGCAGAAATACCAGAGGTGGTTTCTTGGATATCTCCCACAAGTTTAATGACATAGCCCAATTCTTGAGCCACTGCTACATCTTCTGGCGTAATGTTGGCAATCCCTTTGTGAGCTACATGGTCAAAATCAACCGTCATACCAAAGGCAAATTGACTAAGAATCACAGCCTTGTAGGCTGCATCGATTCCCTCAACGTCGTTGGTTGGGTCTGATTCTGCATAACCAAGTTCTTGAGCTGTTTGAAGAGCTTTTTCGTAAGTCCAGCCCTCATCAACCATCTTAGTCAACATGAAGTTTGAAGTGCCATTTAAGACGCCGAGGATACGAGTAACCTTGTCAGCAGCCAAAGAGTTGACCAAAGTACGCAAGATTGGGATACCACCAGCTACTGCAGCCTCATAATAAAGAGCCAGCCCCTTTTCTTCAGCCAATGCACGTAATTCGCTACCATGAACCGCCAACAAATCCTTGTTCGCTGTAACAATATGCTTACCTGCTTCCAAGGCGCGAGTGATAAAGGTTTTGGCTGGTTCGATACGTCCCATCAATTCAACGACGATGGCAATGTCCTCATCAGCTAAAATCTCGTCAATATTTGTAACAAAATTATAGTTATGTCCCGCAGCCAACAAACGTTCTTTCTCTGCATCATCTTTGACAAGAACTTTTGCAACCTCGATACTGTCCTGCGCTGCCTTTTCAATCTTTTCTGTATTCTCAGCTAATAAAAACGGCACGCCACTTGCAACTGTACCAAAACCTAATAATCCAATCTTAACTACCATGTGATCTCCTTTAGAAAGTATTTCTCCTATTATAGCAAATTGGCTAACCATTTGGCAAAAAATTTGATATAATCGTTATATACATATTTATAGGGAGAATTTCTCATGAAACATTCCAGACTGAATACTCTGAATCGAAAACAAAAGCGAAAAAGAAAGACTAGAATTGAGCGTTTCTTAGACCTACTCCCCCTAATTGTTTTGTTTACCATACTTGGCTTCCTCATCTTTCAAGTCGCACAACAAATGACTGTAAAACAAGCTAGCACTTATTCCTCCAGCACACAGATAAAAGAAACTACAGCTACTACAACATCCAACACTTCTAGCTCAACTGCTATTTCTTGGGAAGTTCAGTCCGAACCTATCAAACTGCCAATTCTCATGTACCACGCCATTCATGTCATGGCACCCGAGGAAGCTCCAAATGCAAATTTAATTGTAGATCCTGCAACCTTTGAAAGTCACCTTAAAGCATTAAATGATGCGGGTTACTATACTTTATCTCCTGAAGAAGCCTATAAGGTACTAACTGAAAATATTCTACCAGCTGGCAAAAAAGTGGTCTGGCTAACCTTTGATGATAGCCTATGGGATTTTTATAGCCATGCCTACCCTCTGCTCAAGCAGTATCAAATGAAAGCAACCAACAATGTCATTACAGGTTTTACGGAGTATGAACAGGCTGGACACCTGACCATTGAACAAATTAAGGAAATGCAGGCAGCAGGGCTCTCCTTCCAAGGCCACACTGTCAACCATCCTGACCTGGAATATAGCAGCATAGAAACGCAAACAGAAGAACTAACTGCATCCAAGGCCTACCTAGATAGCCAATTAAATCAAGAAACCATCGCCATTGCCTATCCAGGTGGACGCTACTCAGCTGATACCGTTGCCTTGACTGAGCAAGCTGGCTACAAGCTTGGCGTGACAACTAACAACGGCTTAGCTTCAGCAAGTGATGGTCTACTGACCCTCAATCGTGTTCGCATTCTACCAACTACTACAGCAGAAAATCTACTAGCTGAAATCGCCTATTAAGTACGAAACTCCCCTGTCTTCACTGACAAGGGAGTTCGTTTTTTATTTGGATTCACTAAACTGACTTTGATAGAGATTGTAATAGAAACCTTTATCTGCCAAAAGACTTTCATGGTTACCCTGTTCGATAATCTGTCCATCTTTCAAGACCAAAATCTTATCAGCTTCCTGAATGGTTGATAAGCGGTGGGCGATGACGAAACTTGTCCGCCCCTTCATCAATCGTTTCATGGCCTTTTGAATCAAAAGTTCCAAACGCGTATCGACTGAAGAAGTCGCTTCATCAAGAATCAGAATAGCAGGATCTGCCAACAAGGCACGCGCAATGGTCAAGAGTTGCTTTTGACCTTGGGAAATATTGCTGGATTCCTGGTTCATTTCCATATTGTAGCCACCAGGAAGCGTGCGAATAAAGTGGTCAACGTTGGCAGCTTTGGCAGCTTCCACAACTTCCTCATCTGTCGCATCCAGACGACCAAAACGTAAGTTTTCCTTGATAGTTCCTTCATAAAGCCAAGCATCTTGCAAAACCATACCAAATTGACTACGGTAGGATTGACGAGAAATATTTCGAATATCCTGGCCATCCACTTTGATAGAACCTGATGTCACATCGTAGAAACGCATGAGTAAGTTGATGAGGGTTGTCTTACCAGCCCCTGTTGGTCCAACGATAGCTACCATTTCACCCGTTTTAACATCAAGATTAAAGTTACGGATAAGTGGCTTGTCTTCTGAATAGCCAAATTTGACCTGTTCAAAGCTGACTTGTCCGGTCAAACTAGCTGTCAACTCCAGCGCATTGGCGTCTTCTTCGTCAAGCTCATCTAAGACTGAAAAGATGCGTTCAAGGGAAGATTTGGCAGACTGCAACTGGGGTGCCAACTGGGTCAAGGTTTGGACAGGCTGAGAAATCTGCCAGACGTATTGGACGAAGGCCTGCATATTACCGACCGTCAATGTACCTGCAAGTACTTTCAGACCAGAAAGTAGGGCGACGACGACATAGGCGATATTTGACAAGCCATGAACCAGAGGCATGAGCAAACCAGACATAAAACTAGCCTTGAAACCAACTTCCTGCAAGTCAGCAGTTATCTGGCGAAATTCCTCTGTAGAGATTTCTTCTCGGCCGTATAGCTTGAGGACATTGAAACCTGTGAGATTTTCTTGGACAAAGCCGTTCAATCGACCGAGGGCATCAGCCTGTTGTTTGAAATATGGCTGGGATTTGCCCATGACAAACTTGGAACCAAAATAGGTCACTGGAACCAAGGTCACGACTACGAGAGCTAATGACACATCCAACCAGAAACACATGAAAATGGCTAGAGAGAGGGTCAGAACGGCATTGACTAGCTGGAGAAAACTTTGTTGCATGGCGTTTGAAACAGTCTCCACATCGCTGGTAAAACGCCCCAGCAGGTCACCATACTGGTGCTTATCAAAGTAAGAAACAGGAATTTTGTTAATCTTGTGGCTTAAATCCTGACGCAATTCTTTGGTCGCCCCCTGCACTGCTTTTGTCATAAAATAGTTAGAACCATAGGCACCGATTTCGTACATAAGGGCACGGAATGCGTACAGACCAAGCATGACGGCGATATAGGAAACATTTATCTGCGCCCCCTCTACCCCATTAGCAATATCCAGCAAATTCTTGGTCAATTCTGTAATGATAAGCCCCAGTACAAAGGGTTCTAAGGCGTTCATAACTGCGCTAATGGCCTTTAGAAAAACGGCTAAAAATACAGAAGATTGGTAACGACGCAAATAGTCCCAAACACGAGTAAATACTGATTTATTCTTCATAAGTCCTCCTATTCTTCTGTTAGCGATTGACGGTTAAGCTGAGAATTGGCAATTTCTCGATAAATCTCATTGCTTTCCATCAATTCATTGTGGGTACCGCGACCAACGATTTCACCTTCATTCAGCACGATAATCTGGTCAGCGTCCATAATGGTTCCGACACGTTGGGCAACGATTAAGACCGTCGCATTTTCCGTCACTTCTTTCAAACGGCTCCGCAAAATTGCATCCGTTTTATAATCCAAGGCAGAGAAGGAATCATCAAAGATATAGATATCGGGCTGTTTGACAATAGCACGCGCAATGGACAAACGTTGCTTTTGCCCGCCTGACAGGTTGCTTCCACCTTCTGCTAGATGGGTGTCGAATTTCTCTTCCTTACTCTCGATAAACTCCTTAGCCTGAGCCACATCCGTCGCATCATGAAGTTCAGCAAGACTAGCATCCATCTTACCGTACTTTAAGTTTTCCGCGATAGTTCCGGTAAATAGCAGAGCTTTCTGCGGAATAAAGCCTATCTTGCTGCGGAGTGCCTTTAGATTGTAGCGTCTAACATCCACACCGTCCACTAAGATTCGACCAAGTGTCACATCATAGAAACGTGGAATCAAGTTGACCAAGGATGATTTACCAGAACCTGTTGAACCAATAAAGGCAATCGTTTCACCAGGCTTAGCTTTGAAGGAAATATTGTGCAATACAGGCGACTCGGTCTCACCAGGATAGGCAAAGGTCACATTTTCAAATTCCAAATAGCCACGAGTATCTGTTTCAGTAATACCATCCTCATTCTTAGAAATAGAAATCGGCATGTCCAAGACTTCCTGAATCCGTTGGCTCGATACCGACATCCGTGGATACATGTTAAACAAGTTAGCAAAGAGCAAGAAGGAGAATAGAGCGTGGAAACTATATTCGATAAAGGCTACCAAATCACCGATTTGCAAACTACCATCTTTCAAAGGAGGCAGGGCAAACCAGACAATAGCCACAATCATGGCAATAATAATCTGCACAAATAGTGGCTCTGTCAGCGCAGTCAGGTTAAAGAGTTTTTTGGATGTTTCAGTATATTCTTCATTAACCTCTGCAAAACGAGTTTCTTGGAACTCTTCACGCGTAAAGGCACGAATGACCCGCAAGCCCATTAGATTTTCACGAACATACTGGTTAATTGTATCCAATCGTTTCTGTTGTTTTTCAGAGAGAGGACGAGTTTTAGTAGCTACATAGAAAATAACAAAAACTAGAAACGGCATAGCTACTGCTACTGTCCAGGCCAAGCTCGGACTGGTTACCAAGGTCATGATGACCGAGGCAACCATCATCAAAGGTGTGATAATTCCAAGCTTCAATACCATTTCTGAAAACTGCATCAAAACAAAAGCATCGTTTGTCATGCGAGCAACTAGAGAGGAAACGCCAATTTGTTCATATTCATGATGCGAATAATCTTGAATTTTTTCATATAAGTCGTTCCGAATATCCTTGACGATGTTGGTTGTCAACTGTCCAGCCGCATAGGCTAGAGTAATGCGTCCAAGAATACCAAGCAAAACAATCAAACCCATCATTCCTGCCCAGTAGTAAAGCTGTCCAACATTGTTTTTTGTAATCCCTTGGTCAATCATTCTTGCCAAAAATGTCGGCAAGCCCAAGTTAACTACTATAAATAGGAATGCTCCGAACAAGTCCAAGGCAAGCCACTTGGGGTATTTTTTCAAATAAGTCCAAATCAGTCGCATAAATCCACCTTTCTATTTGCCGCTTCATTGAGCGACAGAAAATATATCAACCCCTAACTTTAGATGTATAAATCTAGTAAGGCTGAGGGTTTTCCTACTCTATCAAATTTCGAAATATCAAGAGGAAACTAAATGACGATAAAAAGGGGCCTGGCCCCTTTGTCTAAGTTAAAAGCCACCATACGGTGACTTTTATTATTCTTTCTCGTCGATCACTAAACGAACTTTTTTATCACTTGTTGGAACAGAGTAGACAATCGTTCTGATTGCAGAAATTGTGCGCCCTTTTTTCCCAATTATACGTCCAATATCAGATTTATCCAAATCCAAATGATATTCTAAAAATTCAGGTGTATCAACAATTCTAATTGTCAAGCTATCAGGCTGTGAAATCAAAGGTTTCACAATCGCAATAATGAGATTTTCAATCATGTCCATAAGTGTTCTCGCTTACTGTTCTTATTTAGAGAATTTTTGCTCGTGGAATTTCTTCAATACGCCAGCGTTTGAAAGAAGGGCACGAACTGTATCAGATGGTTGTGCACCTTTTGCCAACCACTCAAGTACACGCTCTTCTTTAAGAGTTACTGAGTTTTCAGCCAAAAGTGGGTTGTATGTACCAACTGTTTCGATGAAACGACCATCGCGTGGAGCGCGTGAGTCTGCAACGTTAATACGGTAGAAAGGTTTCTTTTTAGAACCCATACGAGTCAAACGGATTTTTACTGCCATTTTAAAATATTCTCTTTTCTTTATATTTTTTATTCGGTGAAATAGCAGAGCTATTTATCACATGTTCTATTATAACATACTTCGACCTGGTGTCAAGAAAAAAACTTGACAGATGATAAAAATAATTTCAATTATTTCAATGCATTGTCATCATGGGATGACTAGCGTGTTGGTGCTTGATTTTCCAACCTTGGTCATAAATAAAGCCTAGTGTGAAACGGTCTGTGACAGACTGCTCCTTTCCAATTTTTGAAAAGCTGGCATCAAAATAGGCAAAGGCACAGGTCTGAGAAGACTGAATTTCCAGATTTGAATAGCTCACTTCTATCCTATCCGTCGCAATTTCTTGAAACCAAAAAGTCACCATATCTGCCAAGTCCTTCTTACCAGACAAAGACCACTGCCCAGCCACATCGTAAATCAAAACATCGTCACAATACAGGGACAACATGAGATCCAAATCCTTTTCCAAGACAGCTTGCTTATATAATTCTAATACTTTCTCAATCCTATTTGCCATTTCTCTCCAATCTTACACATCCAGGAAGTCTACATATTCTCTTAGCTTAGCTGCTAATTCTTTTCTATCGACAAGCAAATTATAGACACCATCTTCACTCAGGACACCGCAGGGAAGATGTTTGAATTCCCCTCTATCAGCCAGGTCCATATCTTCTAGGTAGGTCGAGCTTTGGTAATAGTCCAGTAATTCCAAATAAGCTTGCTGGCTTGTTTCGACCTGTTCTAGAATTGTTCGTAATGCAGAAATGAGCTGGATTTGGGAATTAAAAATTCTTTCCATCTGTTCAACACGCTGTCTGCTCTGCCATTTTCCATCCATCAATGCGTCGCCCCTCCAACAGTTTTGATGTCTTCCTTGTCCGCATAGGCTACAATAGCTGAAATGGCCGCCTCTATGCCTTTGACAATCACCTCAAGGGACATGGACGGAACACCTTGCTTGTCCAAGACCTGCTCAGGAAGATAGGGAATATGGAGGAAGCCTGCCTTAGTATTAGGAAAGGATTTTTCAGCCAGATATAGGGCCTGATACATGAGATGGTTGCAGACAAAGGTGCCGGCGGTGTTTGAAACAGAAGCAGGAATGCCCACAGAACGAATGGCTTCGACCATGGCCTTGATAGGTAGGGTTGAAAAATATGCTGCTGGTCCATCTGAACGAATGGTCTTGTCAATGGGTTGTTGCCCCTCATTGTCTGGAATGCGAGCGTCATCCTGGTTGATGGCCACGCGCTCGGGTGTCAAATCTACACGTCCCCCTGCTTGTCCAATGCAAAGCACTGCATCGGGTTGATATTCTACCATTTTTTCTTCCAATACACAAGCAGCCTTATCAAAAACAGTCGGAACTTCGACAATCATAATCTCTGCACCTGCTATGGTAGGTGGTAAGGACTTGATGGTTTCTAAAGCTGGATTGATGGCCTCACCACCAAAGGGATCAAAACCTGTTACTAAAATTTTCATCGCTTTTCTCCAAAATAATTTCTCCATAATGAAATTTTTGATTGGGTCTGACATGGCGTCTAAAACCAAATTTTTCAAATGCCTGATCTCTAAAATGAGCCTTTAAAATCAATTTCTTCCGAGCCACGCGCCTGCATTCTTTCAAAAAATCTTCAGACAGAGCTGTATAATTGGCAAAGGGTTTCAGACCATCAAGATTGTCCGATTCCTTTATCTCCTGCGAAAACATGGGGTCAACATAAATCACATCGACTGACTGATCTGCTTGTGTCAGTAAGTAAGTCAGACTGTTCGTCCAAATCGTCTGAATAGACCTCATGGCTTGATTGACCGCTTCATTACCACTATCAAACTCTCTGAGCCCACGGCTCACCATAAAATGAATAAGCTGAGAACTCTCCAAGGCAGTCACCTGATGACCCGCACTAGCTAAGACAATACTATCAGAAGCCAGTCCCATGGTACAGTCCAGGACGGTATGTTTATCAGGTCCTAGCAATTCCAAGAGTGGATCTCTTCCAGATTTGATACGCAAGATAGCTGTGTCAGGGTGGAAAAAGAAGCGTTGTCCATTTATTTCTTCCAAAACTAGCTGGCTTTGATAAACGACCAGCACCGCGTCAGCTTCTGTTTCTGCTAGAATGGACTGGACTGACCTCTTACGACGGTCTTGATAGTCTAGATCGAGCTGCGCTGCTATTTCCCTAGCTTGTAAAATCAGGTCATGGTTCATTCTAAGACTTGTTGTGACGATTATTTTCATAAGTCTATTGTACCAGAAATACTGAAAATGTAGTCTTCATTTTGTAGAAATGACTCTACTCTGGCACTACAACCTTCAAACGAATATCTGTCGGCTGTAATACTTTTTGAACTTGCACCAAAAAGGCAAGACCGTTATCCGATGGGGCATACTGAAAAGTCAGATTGATAACTTTTTCTGTAAAGTCATCCCCATAGCTGTCCACATACTGCTTGCTTTCGATAAAGTGAATGTAATTGTTCAACTTTTCTTGGAGTTTGAGAAGGTGTTGTTTTTCCAGCGGTTTTCGCCATTTGTTGCTATCTAGCAATAACATTTCCAAATGATTTTCTATAACTCCTATAGAATCAATTTGGGTTGGATCAAGTTCAATCGGAAAAATTTCCTCAAGTGATGGAACTTCTTGAGGTCTGTTGGCTAATTCCTTAAGCTTATTCATAATCCTATCAATTGTTGTTTTGTCATACTCAAGAAATTCTGGTGTTTCACTCATCCAAGCACAAACCGCTCCATATCGAACTGATTCTGTTTCCAAAGGTATCTTGACAACTTTTTCAAAAAAAATCGGAACAAATTGTTCAAGTTCAATAATAAAAGGAAGGTTATTGTAGCTACTTAATAACCATTTCTGAATTTTAAAATACTGAGAGACCTGATACAATTTATTTATCTCACCACTTGCTACAAAATCTTTTAGAATATTTTCTGTGCGACGAACGATATCTCTATCTCCCTCTTCATACAAAGGAAACAAACAGTATCTTATCAAAACCTCCATATCTGTAATACCTTCAAATAAAGATTCTCGATGACGAATCATAAATTCGACATCACCAAGAAACACTTCATCCTCTTTACCTTCTTTTATGGCTTGCTTATATTTCTCAAGTTCCCAACCTGTTTTAACTGGCTGATAGTCTTTCATCAGTTATTTCCTCCTACCCATTGGTTTATTCTGACAATCCCCTCTGTTGGATAAGTCTGATTCGTTGTAACATTAGGAATAAAAACATTAGGATTTTTTATTTCATAATATCCCTTTTCTGCAATTGAAGCTTGGAAGTCTTCATATGAATGCCCTCGCATATCAATAGTAGGCATAAGTAGCTCACTCTCAGAATTTGTCATATCAGCCCCTGACCAAGTTTTAGCCCCTGGAATATTAAGTGGATTCGAACCTGGCGTATCACCATTGACAAATGATACCAAGTCATTATCTATAACATTTTGAACCCATTCGGGTGTATACTCAACTTGTTTCAAAATGGATGCGAGAGATAACAACTCCAACCTCATTCCCACTCCTAGGCTCCGCTTTAGACCAAGTCTAGCCAAACCGTTTATGCACAAATGAAGAATATTTCTACCCTCCCATTATACCAAAAAATCCAGACAAGTTGACCCTGTCTGGAATTAAAACTCTACTCTGGCACAATAACCTTCAAGCGAATATCTGTCGGCTGTAGAACTTTTTGAACTTGCACAAGGAAAGCAAGACCATTGTCTGATGGGGCATACTGAAAAGTCAGATTGATAACTTTTTCTGTAAAGTCATCCCCATAGCTGTCCACATACTGCTTGCTTTCGATAAAGTGAATGTAGTTGTTCAACTTTTCTTGGAGTTTGAGTAAGTGGTCTTGTTCGGTGTCAGGAAGCCATTCGTTCCCATCGGTCAATAACAGTTCTAGGTGCCCGTCCACGATGCCGATAGAGTCGATGGTGGTTGGCTCCAATAATACTTTTGGCTTTGACAACTCATAAGCTTTAGCTAACAATTCTTCAAATTCCTCTTTGGAAAAAAGCCTGCGATTGTTTTCAATATTTTTGAAAATCAACTGTGGATGGTTCCTCAAAAAATTACGATTTGATTCTTCTTGAGTAAGATGATTTTTGGGTTTCCAAAAACCATAATTAGCATAAGTCATCAACTCTTCACCAGTATACTCACCGGCTAGATAACTATCTACCGCTTCCTTAGAAACCTCTTTAACAACCTCCGGCATAGTGATATTAAATGTAGGATATTTTAAGATATACTTATCTTCATCTTTGTAAATCTCCAAGATATCTTTCTTACTAATATGAACTAGTTCCATAATTCCTCCTTATCACCACAATTTAGTTATTTTTAGTGCGTCTGTCAGTACAGGGTCTATTACAGCTTCTGGAACCCCTCCAGGATAGGTTAAGCCACCTGGACGCCATTGTATATTATCTTTTGAGCCTCCCTCATTACCACTTGGAATTCTCAAATTAGAGACCTCGCGCGGTTCTATCATAATGGGGTTTTCACCAAGACTTCCTTCATCTAGCCCCAATAATTTTTCAAGAACACGTGGATTCCCATCTGCTTCTCTAACCATAGCCTCTGCTACATCTTTAGGAAAAACAAAAGCTCCATCATCACGACCGAATTGGCCAAAGCGTTCTAAATTAGATGTATCTCTGGCGAATGCAGCAACACCATTCTCAAATCTGGCATTATGACTTTCAATATATTCAGAACCAAGATAATTCTCGGGATTTGGCCTAAATTCACCGTTCTCAGAATCTACCTGAATGGTGACGATGTCATCTATTATTGACTGCTCTAAATTAGGATTCGGAAAACTCTGACGTAGCTTTTCCCACTCTGGCGAGAAGCCGTCTCCCCCAATCGTAACATTCCCCCGTCTTCTGCGACACGACATCAATCCGTGTGCCCTTAGGTATCTCAACACCGCCGACAAAGTCGCCCTTGCCTGCGCCGACAATGGTGCCGCCGTACTTGGACAGGTCCTCCAAGAGGTTCTAACGACTGATTTTCAAACCATTCTGGGCAGTTGTGTATTCCTGAATGCGGATGTCACCTGCCTCGTCAAAACCAATCGCATCCACTCGGATTTTCTGCTCAACGCCATCAACCGTCATCTTGATCGTGATGTTATTCTCGACCTTGCTGGCGATTTTACCAAACTCGACCGTTTGTAAGTCCACAAAGTCCTGACCCTGACGCGCGTTGAGCTGAATTTGGCTTGGGCTAGAGACTTCAACATGAGAGATTTGACTCTGGAGTCCCTAAACAGAGGCCTCTATAATTTCGATAGAATCTATGGATAAATCTAAATAAGCTTTTCAGTTATATGAAATTTAAAAACAATCCATTCATACAGTTTCTCCATCGCTTCAGCTTCATCAGAACACTCTTCTCGTATAAACATGACTTGTCTCTCACTCATTTCATACACTTTATATTTTTGTGACTCCTCATCAAAATAGTAGCCGAGAGTAAATTGCCCACCAAATTTTCTTCCTGGCATAATAGTAAATGCCCCTATTTCAGATTGGTGAGCTTCCACAAAATTCAGTAATTCTTGCTTTGTCATTGATCTTCCTCAAGCTCTAATTCAATAATAGATTTCTGTTCCAGACTTGGTAAGGTATCATCGGGAAGGATGGTCTCAACCCGAGTTGCGTAGGCAGAAGCAAAACCGAATACAACCACAATAATCGCAACCGAATAAACTAAAAACCCCCTTTTTAGAAAGGCACTAGAAACTGAGTAGCCCTCTGTCGAATACTGTTTCAGCTCAGGTTGCTTTTTCTCTAAGATATTTTTGGAAAAAACATAGGGTCTGAATGCACTCATCAATACAGATAGAAACACCATCGTCACAAGTGAATTGTACATTTGTGTTCTCGCACCAATCACTGTGATATAAAACATGCTGGAAAACAAGAAAACTCCAAAAACAATAAATAGAATCAAGGATACCTGAGCATCCTTCTTCAATTGTAAAAACTCTTCTACTGTCATTTTTTCCATTTTCATTTTATTCCCTTATTTACCTTGCTGATCCTACTAGTTAAAATTACAACTCTATTATACCAAAAAGACGACCTCTTGCGAAGTCGTCTATGCTGCAAATTTGCATTATCTTCTATATAGCCTGTGTCATAAAGCTGCGGCTTTCCAACACTTTAATCATGGCTTCTGCTGTATCAAGAGCTGTAAAGAGTGGGATTCCTCCTTCAATGGCAGAGCTTCGAATGACTTGACCGTCACCATCGGCCACACGTTTTTTACCAACCGTATTGATAATAGCCTGTACCTTTCCAGCTCGAACTAGATTAGGAATATCTTGACAGGACTCATCGCCTAATTTTCCAACAGTTGTTACGGAAAGACCATTTTCTGTTAGAAAGGCAGCTGTTCCAGCTGTAGCCAGTAGACCATAACCAAGTTCATGGAAGCGTTGGGCAAGACCAAGTGCTTCTTCCTTGTCTTCATCCGCGATGGTAAAGACAACATTACCAAACTCAGCTAGGTGCTGATAACTTGCCTCGAAAGCCTTGTAAAGTGCCTTTTCCAGTGTCAAGTCTGACCCCATAATCTCACCGGTTGACTTCATCTCTGGACCTAACAAACTGTCAACTTTAGCCAATTTTGTAAATGAGAATACTGGTGCTTTAACGTGCACTTGCTTGCTCTCAGGATAAAGACCGTCTTGGTAACCCAGTTCCGCAAGGCTTTGTCCCAAAATCAATTTGGTTGCAACCTGAGCCATCGGAATGTCTGTGACTTTGGATAAGAATGGCACCGTACGACTAGCACGAGGATTGACCTCAATCACATATACCGTTTCATCCTTGATAACAAACTGGATATTCATCATACCGATACAGTTGAGGCCGATTGCCAATCGTTTGGTGTAGTCTGCAATGGTCGCATGCACCTCTTTAGACAAGGTTTGTGGCGGATAAACTGCCATCGAGTCACCTGAGTGAACCCCTGCACGCTCGATATGCTCCATAATACCCGGAATCAAGACATCCTTACCATCTGAAATAGCATCCACTTCACACTCACGACCGACGATGTAAGAATCCACCAAAACTGGGTACTCTGGCGAAGCCTTGACCGCGGTTCTCATATAAGAACGTAAGTCCTCTTCATTTTCGACAATCTCCATAGCACGACCGCCCAAGACATATGAGGGACGAACAAGTACCGGGAAACCAATTTTGCGGGCTGCTTCTAGTGCTTCCTCTTCGTTGGTTGCGGTTTGGCCTGGTGGCTGTGGAATCCCAAGGTCTTTCAGGGCTTTTTCAAATAAATCCCTGTCTTCAGCTCTATCCAAATCCGCTACTTGCGTACCCAAGATTGGAATACCCGCTTTAGCCAATGGCTCTGCCAAATTGATGGCCGTCTGGCCACCGAACTGAACGATAACCCCTTTGGGTTTCTCAAGGTCAATCACATTCAAAACATCTTCCAAGGTCAACGGCTCGAAGTAAAGCTTGTCCGAAACCGAAAAGTCAGTTGACACTGTTTCAGGATTTGAATTCATAATGATGGCTTCGTAGCCAGCCGCCTGAATGGCCTTGACCGAATGCACCGTTGCATAGTCAAACTCCACACCCTGTCCAATACGAATTGGGCCTGAGCCCAACACTAAAACAGATTCTTTTTCCGAGCGGATGGACTCATTTTCCCACTCATAAGTTGAATAGAAATAAGGTGTAGTACTTTCAAACTCGGCCGCACAAGTGTCCACCATCTTATAAACAGGGACGATTTTGTATTCAGTCCGCAGTTGACGAATGTAGGATTCTGTCCGTCCCCAGAGTTCCGCAATCTTGCGGTCTGCAAAACCGTACTTCTTGGCTTTTTTCAATAAGTCGATATTATCGTGATTGATTGCCAATTCCTGCTCAATTTCTAAGATATGGAGCAGTTTATCAAGGAAGAATAGATCAATCTTCGTCAACTGAGCCAGTTCTTCTACTGTATAGCCACGTCGAAGGGCTTCTGAAAGATAGAATAAACGATCATCCTGTGCCTTGACAATCTTTTCAACCAATTGGTCATCTGTCACTTGGCTGAGTTCAGGCATTTCATTGTGATAGACTCCGATTTCCAAAGAACGGCAGGCCTTGAGTAAACTTTCTTCGATATTACGACCAATGGCCATAACCTCACCAGTTGCCTTCATCTGCGTTCCAAGGCGACGCTCCCCTTTTTCAAACTTATCAAATGGGAAACGTGGAATTTTTGCCACAACGTAGTCAAGAGCAGGCTCAAACATAGCGTAGGTTGTTCCTGTGACAGGGTTCACCATTTCATCCAAGGTCAAGCCAACCGCAATTTTTGCTGCCAATTTGGCAATAGGATAACCTGTCGCTTTGGATGCCAAGGCAGACGAACGGGACACACGTGGGTTTACTTCAATGACATAATATTTGAAACTATGTGGATCCAGTGCCAACTGCACATTGCACCCGCCTTCGATTTTCAAGGCACGGATGATGCTGAGACTGGCATCACGCAACATCTGGTTTTCAATATCCGAAAGCGTCTGCGTTGGGGCAAATACGATAGAATCTCCTGTATGAATTCCCACAGGGTCAAAGTTTTCCATGTTACATACGACCAAGGCATTGTCAGCCGCATCCCGCATCACTTCGTATTCGATTTCCTTGAAACCAGCAATCGAACGCTCAATCAAACACTGAGTCACTGGTGACAATTTCAGACCATTTTCTGCAATTTCACGCAGTTCTTCCTCATTGGCACACATACCACCTCCAGTACCACCCAGCGTGAAGGCTGGTCGAACAATGACAGGATAGCCGATTTCCTTGGCAAATGCCAAAGCCTCATCAACTGTTGTCACAATGGTTGATTCAGGAATTGGCTGCTTGAGATCTTCCATGAGTTGTTTGAAGAGGTCGCGGTCCTCTGCCTGATCGATTGCAGACAGTTTGGTGCCCAACAGCTCAACTCCAAGCTCATCTAAAATACCAGCCTTGGACAATTCCATGGCCATATTAAGACCTGTCTGACCACCCAGGGTTGGCAAGAGAGCATCTGGACGCTCCTTCCGTAAAATCCGTGTGACAAATTCAAGCGTAATTGGCTCAATATAAACCTTGTCTGCTATTTCCTTGTCTGTCATGATGGTCGCAGGGTTTGAATTGACCAAGACAACGCTATAGCCTTCTTCCTTCAAAGCCAAACAAGCCTGAGTCCCAGCATAATCAAACTCCGCAGCCTGACCGATAATAATCGGACCAGACCCAATCACCATAATTTTCTTAATATCCGTACGTTTTGGCATAATTTTAAGATATTAAGGGCGTTAAGCGGACACAGTCAAAATAGGAGTTTGACCAAGAACGCTTGCGTTCGAGGAAAAACTATCTTTTTGACCCAGTCCGTAGCCCGAATTCAATTAGAAAATCCGAGCAACAGAACACCCCTTCTCCTTTCTATTCGTCAACTCTCAGGTTGACATTAAATAAGATAAGTCCGACGCAGTAAGGTTTAGCTCGATATTAGTTAAACCTTACTGCTAGTGCAAGGGATAGCCTGACCTCCATAGAGGCAGGCGTAGGGAAATGAGTTGCTTGCAACCATTGACCTATCCCTTGCCTTTCTATTCGTCGCCTATCTGAGCGACATTAAATAACTGACATTCGGCAATAAAGTGTTTTCGAAATTGTAAACAATAGATTTATTATCTTGCCTGGAAGCCATCCATCAAATCCATAAATTCATCAAAGAGATAGCTAGCATCGTGTGGACCAGGTGCTGCATCCGGATGGAATTGAACAGAGAAACCTGGATGGTACTTATGGCGTACCCCTTCAACTGATTTGTCGTTGATTTCCTCATGTGTAATCATCAAACACTCTGGCAAATCTTCACGAGCAACAGCATAACCGTGGTTCTGACTGGTAAAATCTACTCGACCAGTCGCAATTTCACGAACCGCATGGTTAAATCCTCGATGTCCGAACTTCATCTTGTAAGTTGTAGCACCATTGGCCTTGGCGAAGAGTTGGTGCCCCATACAGATACCAAAAATTGGAATTTTTCCAAGAATGCCCCGAATCATGTCCAAAGCTTCTGGAACATCATCTGGGTTACCAGGACCGTTTGACAGCATGACACCGTCTGGATTAAGAGCCAATATTTCTTCTGCTGTCGTATCGTAAGGAACAACCGTCACATTGCAGTCGCGTTTTGCTAATTCACGAAGAATAGAATGCTTCAAGCCAAAATCAACCAGCACAACACTACGGCCAATTCCAGGCGCAGGATAGGCTGTTTTGGTAGATACTTGCTGGATGTTGTTGGTTGGCAAAACGGTCGCCCTCAGCTGATCCGTCAAATGCTCAACGGAATCACCAACATTTGCAAGAGTCGCCTTCATGGTCCCGTGCTGACGAATAATTTTTGTCAAGGCGCGTGTGTCAATTCCAGAAATAGCTGGAATTTTCTTAGCCTTTAAAAATTCATCCAAAGTCATCTGGTTACGCCAGTTACTTGCCCTACGAGCCCATTCACTAACCACAACCCCCTTACAGGTCGGATTGATGGATTCATAATCATCTCGATTGATCCCATAATTTCCCACCAAAGGATAGGTAAAGGTTAAAATCTGACCATTATAGGACTGGTCTGTGATTGATTCCTGATAACCAGTCATCCCCGTTGAGAAAACTAACTCACCAGTCACATCAATATCAGCACCAAAGGCCTCACCTTCAAAAATAGTACCATCTTCCAAAATTAAACGTCTTTTTGACATAAACTATGATACAAAGCCCGTTAAAAGGACAAAGTGAAAATAGGAAATTCGACGCCGACGCTATGAGCGTCAAGACGATATTTATCTTTTTCACACAGTCCTTAGGGCGTGTTCGAATAGGAAAACAAGATCATACTCGAACCTGTATCTTCTCCTTTCTATTTTCTATCTCTCCGGATAGAATTAAATAATAGTCCGACGCCGAAAGGTTTAGCTCGATATTAGGTAAACCTTACGGCTAGTGTCAGAGGTAGCAAAGGTCCCATAGGACTTTACGTAGAAGGACACATGCCTTCCATGTAGTCCGACTGGCTCTGACCGACGTGAGAAAATGGATTCGATAATAATCCATTTTCGAGCTAGTGCAAGGAATAGCCTGACCTCCATAGAGGCAGGCGTAGGGAAATGAGTTGCTCGCAACCATTGACCTGTTCCTTGCCTTTCTATTCGTCGCCTCTCTGAGCGACATTAAATAAGATAAGTCTAACAAATTACGAACTGCTCAGTTCTAAGATACCTGAACAGCTTACTTTTAAGCCTTGCCATTGACAATTGCTTCCAAAATCGCCATCCGGACAAATACTCCATTCTGCATTTGTCTGACGATGCGTGATTTTGATGCCTCTACTAAATGGTCATCAATTTCTACATCACGATTGACAGGGGCAGGATGCATGACAATAGCTCTGTCTTTCAAGCGCTTGTAGCGTTCTTCAGTCAAGCCATGCAAGCGATTGTAGGTTTCTTTCGAAAACCCTCCATCACCATCATGTCGCTCGTGTTGCACACGAAGCAACATCAAGACATCTACTTTCTCAACAATATCATCAATATTCACATGTTGACCATAAACATCAAATTCCTCTGCATACCACTCTTCTGGCCCAGCAAAGTAAATTTCAGCGCCCAAACGCTTCAAAATTTGCATATTGGACTTGGCAACCCGTGAGTGTGTAATATCACCAGCAATGGCAATCTTCAAGCCCTCAAAGGTTCCAAATTCTTCATATATAGTCATCAAGTCAAGCAAGGACTGGCTTGGATGTTGCCCAGAACCATCACCACCATTGACGATTGAAGTCTGAATGGTAGGGCTATCAATCAATTGCTTGTAATAATCTACTTCAGAGTGGCGAATAACACAAATATCAACTCCCAGAGCTGACATGGTCAAAATCGTATCATACAAGGTTTCACCCTTATTGACCGAACTGGTACGCGCATCAAAATCAATCATACCCATATCCAAACGAAGCTCTGCCATTTCAAAAGACTTATGAGTCCTAGTCGAATCTTCAAAGAAGAGGTTGGAAGCGTAATATTTCCTATCTAACTGAACTTTTTCACCATTTTTGAAAGCAATTCCTCTCTGAATAAGCCCGAGTACTTCTTCGTTGGAAAGAGTTTCCATTGTAACCAAGTGTTTGAGTGAAACTTTACCATTTGTAATTGTCATGACGATACCTGCCTTTAGGATATAAGATGTAGAATATTGAGTTGAAAAATAAACGACTAAGCTCCCTCGACTAGGAGGACAGAATCCTGACCATCGATTTCAGCCATGTGAACAATGATTTCTTCCGAACGACTAGTCGGAATGTTCTTCCCAACATAGTCCGCTCGAATAGGTAACTCCCTGTGCCCACGGTCAACTAGAACAGCCAGACTAACGCGAGCTGGTCGCCCCAAGGAAACCACATTGTCAATAGCCGCACGAATGGTCCGACCCGTATAGAGCACATCATCCACCAAAATAACATCACGCTCATTCACATCAGCAGTCATGCTTGTCGTATCTTCTTCGACTTTTACATCATCACGGAAAGGCTTGGTATCCAGTTCCCCCAGTGGAACATCAATCCCCTCTAACTGTTTCAGCCTTTCCTGAATACGTTTAGCAATGAACACCCCGCGGGTTTTTATACCTGCCAGAACAATATTATCCAAATTTTTGTTCCGCTCGATAATTTCATAGGTGATACGGGTGATGGCCCGTTTCATGGTCATATCGTCAACGATTTCTTTTGTCTTCATAAAGACCTCCAAAAAATATAGAAAAAAGTCCCCTTTTACAAGGAGACTATGAAAATATAGGCTAGTATAGTCATTTGAATTAGCTTTGATACATCGTCACTTTCGGCTTGCCATACCCCAGTATTGCCTGCACCTCAGTTCCTTGTCTGAAAGCTAATTCATTCGACTATATTATCTACTAACCTGCTTAACACGTTGCTCCTTGTCTGCCTCTCTGGACAGGATTTAAAGGATTGATTAAGCAAAGTATAGCACAATTTTTCTACCTAGACAAATTCTTACAGTAAAAAATTGGAAAATCTTCGGATTTTGCTGAGAATGTTACCTGTTTAGCAGATTACGACGGAGATTTACGGACTTTACACCAGTCAAAACAAAACCAAAAACCAGATAGGCCACAAAAATCATTGCCGCATAGGTCAGTACATAAGGCCAGCCATATTTGGGAACATTGAGGAAGAAATAGGCAAAGGGACTATCCTTGGCATCAGGGATAGGAATTTTAATAAAAAAACCATTAACAAGCCCAAAAATCATGTAGAGAACTGGCAAAAGTGTCCACCAAATCGGGTCAAACCACTTGTACTGTTGCTGACGGTCGACAAGTAGGGTATCTAACAAGAAATAAATCGGAACAATATAGTGACAGAGCATATTTTCCACTCGCCAAAAATCATCTGCCAAAGGCGCCAACATGAAATGATAGACCACACAGGTAATCATGATAGACATGGTTACCGCTGCCTTTATACGAAGAAAACGAGTAGCCTGTAAATCCTCACCCTTCTTCATGGCAAGCACCATATAAACCGCAAAGACAGATACCAAGAGGTTTGAAAGCACTGTATAGTACATAAGCATACCGATACCGTACTTTACAATTTCCAAGACCGTTCCTGTAATAGCCAAAACTGCCAACAAGCACCGACTATAGAATAAAATAGTTTGATTCTTCATATTATCCTTTCAAAGACGACAAAAGACTGGATGGACCAGCCCTTTTTCTTAGATTTTTTTAACAAATTCTGATTTCAACTTCATGGCACCAAAACCATCGATTTTACAGTCGATATTGTGATCGCCTTCAACGATACGGATGCCTTTAACACGTGTACCTTGCTTCAAATCTTTAGGTGCACCCTTAACTTTCAAGTCTTTGATTAGTGTCACAGTATCGCCGTCCGCCAAACGATTACCGTTAGCATCAATTGCAACAGGTCCACTTTCTTCCTCAGCTACATCTGCTGGGTTCCATTCGTAAGCACACTCAGGGCAAACCAAGAGGGCACCGTCTTCATAGACATATTCAGAATTACATTTTGGGCAATTTGGTAAAGTTTCCATATTTTTTCATACTCCTTACATTTTTATCGTCTACTAGTATAGCATTTGTTGGGAAAATGGGCAAGATGAACAGGTTTTCATCAGCCATTTGAACGACGGAGTTTTTCAAGCGTTTCTTGGAAAATAGGTGGCGCTTCTGCCGTAAACTCCACCACTTCCCCAGTTCTCGGATGGGTAAATCCAAGCGTTCTGGCATGAAGAAATTGGCCATGCCCTTTGAGTGTCTTTTTAGGACCGTAGGCTTCATCACCAGCCACAGGATGACCGATATAAGCCATGTGAACACGTATTTGATGTGTCCGACCGGTTTCCAAGGTCAATTCTAGCAAGGTATAATCCCCGAAACGTTCCAAAACCTGAAAACGTGTCACAGCTTCTTTCCCTTTAGCAGTCACAGCCTGTTTCTTGCGGTCTTTCTCAGAACGCCCAATCGGTGCCTCAATCATGCCACGGTCATTTGGCAGATTGCCATGAACAATCGCCCAATATTTCCGAAGGGACTTCTTATCTTTCAACTCCGCAGCCAGCTTGGTATGAGCCTCATCATTTTTGGCAATCATGAGCAAGCCAGATGTATCCTTGTCAATCCGATGAACAATTCCTGGTCGAAGAACACCATTGATACCTGACAAATCCTTGACATGATACAAAAGCGCATTGACCAGTGTACCAGATGTGTGGCCCGCAGATGGGTGAACAACCATCCCTTGAGGTTTATTGACCACAGCCACATCCGCATCCTGATAGACAATTTCTAAGGGAATGTCTTCTGCTACATAGTCAATTTCTTCAACTTCTGGCACCTGATAGGTTAAGACATCTCCTGCCTGCACGCTATATTTGGCTTTTTTGGGCTGGCCATTGACCAAAACCTGACCATTTTTAATCTGTTCATTGGCAACTGAACGGGACAAATCTGTCAAATCCGCCAAGGCCTTGTCTAAACGAATGCCACCAATCTCAACTCTTACTTCCATTATTCTCTTCTTTCATGATACAAATAAACAAAATTCCAACACCGACAGATAAACACATATCCGCCACATTAAAAACTGGGAAACTGATAAAATCCAAGTGGAACATATCCACTACATAACCAAGACGAATTCGATCAATAAAATTCCCCAAGGCCCCAGCAATCATCAAAGCCAGACTAAATAAGGTCCATAGGTTACCCTTGATTTGCTTCACATAATACCAAATTAAACCTGTCACCGCTGTAATTGTTACAATCGTGAAAAACCACTGCTGATTTTGCAAGATAGACCAAGCCGCTCCATAATTGCGTAAATAGGCTAAACTCATAAATCCTGGAAGAAATGGCTCAACCGTGTCTAATTCAATATTGGCAACAGTCCAAGCCTTAACAAGCTGGTCAACAGCTATCAAAACAGCTGCCAGTATTGGAAATCCAAACTTTCTCATACTAACCTTTCTTCGCATCAAAATATTGATGCATCATTTCAATAAAATCTAAAGCACATTGGCTTAAGTCTCCATCAGCTCGTTTGACATAGACCATGCGATTATCGACCTGTCCTTTGATTGGAATGACCGTTATCCCGTTCACACTTTCACTATCTAAGAAACCAGATCCTGTCGCATAGGCATCGGTCCGCTCCAAAATACCATTCAAAGTTGCTCGGTCCGTTACATCAAAAGTAACAGAGGAATCTGACGTATCAATCAAATTTTCAGAATAATAGAGATATGCTTCCTTCTCTTGTGTGAATCGCACTGTCGGAAGACCAACTAAATCATTCAACTCAACCTCAGACTTGCTAGTCAAAGGATGGTCTTTCCGAATATAGATATGTGTTTGAAAGGCAATTAACTCCTCAACCTCTAACTTGAGTTTCTCTAATTTCTGCATAATGCCTTTTGTATTGCGACCATTCAGATAAATAATCCCTAGTTCGCTATATCCTTGGGCCACTTCATCCAAAATTTGAACCGTTGTCGATTCAAAAATTCGGAGATTTTTATACTGAGGATGCTCCTTTGAGAATTCTGTTATCAACGGTGGTAAAAAGTCATAGTGCTGACTGGAAATGGAAAAAATCTTTTCCCCTTCTTCAGGTTGCAAATAACGATTTTCAAATTGGTCAAAGCCCTTAACCAAGGCTTGAGCTTTTTCATAAAAATCCATTCCCTCTTTGGTTAGAAAGGTTCCTGAACTTGTTCGGTTAAAAATTTGAAAACCAACCTCTTTCTCCAAATCACGAATTGCAATGGACAGACTAGGCTGGGACACATACATTTTCTCTGCCGCCTCTCGAAAAGTACCACTGTTGGCAATAGCAACAACATACCGTAATTGTTGAATATTCATCGTCAAGTCCTTTCTCAATTCTCATCTTTCTATTATAACACAGATTAAAACCACCAGCAAAATTGCTGATGGCTAATGACTATAACTTTTTAATCATAATAAGACAGGGATTCCATTCGTCCCACAAGTTTGGAAAAACTTCTAACTTAGCAAAGCCACAAGAGTGATAAAAGCCAATCGTCTGATCATATTCTTTATAATGCCCTTGATCAACCGTCTTGACCTGTAGATAGGTAAACGATTTTCTCGCCTCTCCTTCTAATGCTTGCATCAACGCTCGTCCCAGTCCTTTTCGATGATGAGATTTTTTAACACCCATACAATGAACTTCCCCGCAAGCGTCAGAGGTGCTCGTTAGGGTTACAAATCCTATTGGCTCATCTTCGTCAAATGCGGCCCACAACGGCAGCAAACTCCCATCCTGAATATATTCTTTAGTGCTTTCAGGTAAGCCAAACCACTCAGGTAAATCTGCTAATACCGTTTTAATAATCTCAGCTTTTTCAACTGAATCACTTATTGCTACAATCTTCATTATTTTCTCCTATCGGAGGTTAATTTGCCCTAACCTCCTTACTCTTGATTCCTAGTTTTTCGAAATATCTTACTATTCCTTTCATTTGAATCGCCTCCCTTCATTCTATTATATGGTTATACTAGCATATATTGCCCCTGTCAGTCAACCTATATTAAAATGTTCAGTTTCAACTGATAACTTTTTATATAACTACAAATGCCTGACCATTTCACACCAAACCCTTGGTAAATGAAAAATGGGTATCAAAACAAAAAAACAGGCCTTCCGAAATCTCGGAAAGCCTATTGTTAAGTCATTTTCAGACTTATTTAGCGATTGGGTAAACAGATACTTGTTTCTTATCGCGACCTTTACGTTCGAAGCGTACAACGCCTTCTACTTTAGCGTAAAGAGTGTCATCTCCACCACGACCTACGTTAGCTCCTGGATAGATTTTTGTACCACGTTGGCGGTAAAGGATTGAACCACCTGATACAGTTTGGCCGTCAGCAGCTTTCGCACCAAGGCGTTTCGCTTGTGAATCACGACCGTTTGACGTTGAACCTCCACCTTTTTTGTGGGCCATAAATTGCAAGTTAGCAAGATTCAAGTTTAACATATGTTATTCCTCCGAATTTCTGAAATGATTGTTTCAAGCTACGCCTTAAGCGTTGATAGCGTTGATAACAACTTTTGTGTAAGGTTGACGGTGACCTTGTTTGCGGTGGCTACCTTTTTTAGGTTTGTACTTGAAGGTAACAACTTTTTTCTGTTTACCTTGTTTTTCAACAGTACCAACAACAGTAGCGCCTGCTACAAGTGGAGTACCCACAACAGTTTTCTCACCACCAACAAGAACTACTTCTTCGAAAGTAACTTCTTGACCTGCTTCAACGTTCAATTTTTCAACGTAGATAGCTTGACCGACTTCAACTTTAACTTGTTTGCCGCCAGTTTTAATGATTGCATATGTGCTCATTATGCACCTCCTATGATTTTTGGGCCTTGCCCGAATTTAATGTGAAGACTCGCCTAGTACCGTGGGACGAACCACTTAAACGGTATTCGTGCGGTTGCACAGGATGTGTGCATAGTCAACAGTCCTATTATAACAAAAACACCTGCAAATGCAAGTGTTTTGTATCATTTTTTTACATTTCAAAAACTTCGCTCTCCTGCTTGTTTGGCAAGAAAAGTGAAAAAATGATTCCGACAAGAGCTGGTAATAACCATGCTAATGATTGTCCTGCCAATGGCAGAGCTGAGATGATTTTTGAAACAGCAGTCCAGTTGAATTGTCCTGCTAACACTTCTACCAATGACAAAGCTGTTACTAGGCCAACTGTCAACTGCATACCGTAGGTCGAAAGCGGTACAAATTTGTTAACAATGGTAATCAAGACAATACAGATAGTGATTGGATAGAGAACCAAAAGAACTGGAACTGAGAAGGTAATGATATTATTCAAACCAAGGTTGGCAATACCAAATCCAATCAAAGTAAAGATAGTCGCATATACTTTGTAGCTAAAACGTGGGAAACGCTCAGCGAAAAATTCACCTGAAGAAACAATCAAGCCAGCCGTTGTCGTAAAGCAAGTCACAATCACCATAGCTGCCAAGAAAATTTGTGCACTTGGACCAAAAATATCCTGTGTTGCTTGCGACAGAATATACACTCCTTTATTGGTATCTGACGCTAAAACATCTGCCGGTACCGGGAAATGATTTCCAAGGAAAGCCAAACCAATATAGAGTGCTGAGAAAGCCAAGGCTACAACTAAGCCAACAGACCAAATAGTTGAAACATATTCTTTCTTGCTGGAGAAACCTAGTTGTTTTAAGGTATTGACAGCTACCACACTAAAGGCAATAGATGCAAGGGCATCAAGCGTATTGTATCCCTCAATAAATCCTGTACCAAAGGCCTGTCCAGCTGAATAGGCTTCTGCTGGTGGTATTGGACTAGTCGAACCATACTTGATGATACCTAGCACCACCAGAATCACAATCAGAACGGCAAAGACTGGTGTCAGAATACGTCCGATACTATTCAAGATTTGTGACGGATTGAGGGCAATCAGGTAGGCTGCAACAAAGTAGAGGGCTGTAAAACCGAACAACCAAATTCCAAGGTTTGCTTCACTCAACAATGGCGCAATACCAATTTCAAAGGACGTTGTAGCCGTACGGGGAATGGCAAAGAAAGGACCAATTGCCAAGTACAAGGCAACAAGATAGACCGTTGCAAAAGCTGGTGAAATCTTGCGAGAAATCTCATGCACATAACCTTTGGGGTTCAATGTTCCGACAATCAAGGCAATGACGGCAATTCCTACACCCGATACGACAAATCCTAAAATAGCTGGCCAGAAATTCTCACCAGATAAGACACCAAGTGCAGGTGGGAAAATCAAGTTTCCTGCACCAAAAAACATACCAAACAGGAGTAAACCTGTTAGCGCTCCTTTTTTCATAATAACTCCTTTGTTTTTTTCTGAAGTCTTATTATATCATACAAATTCGATTTTTCCGAACGATTCGAACTAAAAAATCCAGCAATAACTGGATTTACATGTATGTCAAAATAATTGTATGCTACAACAACTCCTCAATTAAACTATCCACTTCATCTTTCATTTCCTCTTTCGGTGTGATTTCAGTTACTATAATCCCTGCCACAGCTCGTTCCACCAAAGCTTCTATATCCATACGGGCTTCGTATTGCTCGACATTTTTGATTTTAGGGTTGGTTTTTGGACGGTCAGGGGCAAAGATGGTACAGCAATCCTCAAATGGCTGGATGGAAATGTCAAATGTATCAATTTCTTGAGCAATATCAATGATTTCCAACTTATCCATGGTAACGACTGGACGGATAACAGGTGTATTTGTCACCGCATTGATAGCCTGCATGGATTCCAAGGTCTGACTTGCCACTTGTCCTAGACTTTCACCATTGATAATAACCATGGCACCACGCTCTTCCCGTACTCGGTCTGTAATCCGCATCATGAAGCGGCGTGTCAAGGTCATCAAATAAGCTTCAGGTGCTTTTTCCTTGATCTCTTCCTGAATTTCTGTAAATGGCACTTCGATAAAGGTGATATTACCACCAAAGGCAGTCAATTTGCGAGTCAAATCATGGGCCTTTTTAAGTGCACCTGGGCTAGTATAAGGCGGACTTGCAAAGTGCAGGGCTTCGATTTCTACCCCACGTTTGAGTGCCAAATAGCCCGCAACAGGCGAATCAATACCACCTGATAGCATGAGCGTACCCTTGCCAGATGTACCAACTGGAAGACCGCCTGCCCCCTTGATTTCTTCATGGGAAATATAAGCGGCATCAGGACGAATTTCCACACGCAGAGTAATATCTGGCGACTTCATCTGTACCTGTACATTTGGAATGGCTGTGAAGACCGCATCTCCAAGGACTTGGTTAAGGTCACGGCTATCCAATTCAAAACTGTGGTCGCTACGACGCGCAGCAATCTTGAAGGTCATCCCTTCCTTGTAAATGGACTGCATTATTTCCACAACCGCTTCTTTCAAAGCTGGAACAGACTTTTCAACCTTATAAGATGGTGCGAAATTTTGGATCCCAAAAATCTTCTTCAAAGAAGCTGAAACTTCCTGATAATCCGCCCCATTCAAATAGACATGACCACGGTCACGGTCAAAATAAACGGTCACTTCTGGGTAAACAGAAAGGACATGCTTGATATTATTGCGGAGTTTGTTGACAAACCGCATCTTGTTTTTTCCTTTAGTTGACAATTCGCCATAGCGAATCATAATTTCTGAATAGTTCATACTACCTAACTTTCTGTGTATTGTGATAAATTTGTTTGAAAATGGTGAGGAATTGTTCGATTTGCCCCATGTCGTTATCATCGTCTAAACTGATACGGACGGCAGTTTGAGCCAGCTTCTGCGGTACTCCCATGGCAATCAGGGTTCCAGCCGGTTTTCCAGCCTTGGACGAGCAGGCTGAGGTGGTCGAAATATAAATCTGGTGGTCTTCAAAGGCATGGACGATGACCTCGCCTCGGATGTTCTTAATACCAAAGGTCAAAATGCTCGGTACAAAGCCATCTATTCCAGAAAAGACCGTCACGTCGTCGTATTTACCCAATTCATCTACCAAAATCTGCTTCATGGCTACAAGGCGCTTCTGGCTGTCTGTCGCCTTGTCTAGGGTCAAGCGGAGCGCCTTGGCCGTTGCAGCGATACCAGCCACATTTTCAGTTGTTGAACGTTTATCGCTTTCCTGTCCTCCTCCTGTCAATAGCGGAGCGATTTTCTTGCCTGCTTTGACATAGACGAAGCCTACTCCTCTGACAGAGTGGAATTTGTGACCTGAAAAACTGGCAAAATCAACTCGGTCTGTCAGATACCCTTCCGTCGGCACCTTGCCGATTGCCTGCACCGCATCCACATGGAAGGAGATAGTCGGCTTATCAGCTAAGAGCTGGGAGATTTCCTGAATAGGCTGAATAGCACCAATTTCATTGTTGACAACCATGATAGAAACCAGTGTGGTATCTGGACGAATCAAGCTCTCTAAGGCTGAAACATCAACAAAACCTTGGGCATTGACCGGAGCCAAATCCACCTCAAAACCTTGCGTTTTGAGCCAAAGTGCTGACTCTTTTACCGCTGGATGCTCAATAGCTGACACGATGATATGCTTGCCCAGATAGGCCTTCTCAAATGCGACACCTTTAATGACCCAGTTGTCACCTTCCGTACCACCTGAGGTGAAAAAGATTTCCTTGCTGTCCTTGCCGAGAAGCTCTCCTATTTGCTTGCGGGAAGCTTCTAAAATCCGTGTTGCCTGACTGCCAAGATTGTGGAGGCTAGAGGGATTTCCCCAGATTTTTGTCGCCACTTCCGTATAGGTCTTCAACACTTCTGGATAGACGTGAGTGGTTGCTGCGTTGTCAAAATAAATCATGTTTTCATTCCTTTTTTTGCAATAGTCCTATTTTATCACGTTTTCATGCCTTTCGCCAATCTTTAAGATAGTTTTAAACTTGGTTTTTTATGATGAACTTGGAGGATAGCACATGAAATCAACAAATAGAAAAGAACATGGTTCTGCCTTAACAAAACTACAAAAGTTTTTGACCTTTATAGGTTCGATTTTAGGGATTATTACTGCCTGTATTACCATTTATACTTTCTCAGTACCTTCTAATGCAGCCACTACTACTCCTAGCAGCTCAGTGACCACAGTATCTTCAACCAACCAAGGCTGGTCGTCTTCGATCAATCAAATAGGGAAAAACAATAGTGTGACAATCCCAAGCTCTGAAATATCGTCTCCAAATGAAGAATACAATAGCTCTACCACAGAGAACATCGGTTCTTTAAACGACACAGAAACCTCATCTAATCAAGAAATCCAAACTAGTACAACAGAAACAACGAGTAGTACAGAAAACTCTACTGAAGCGTCCACTAGTTCTTCCCAAGAATAACTAGATAAATATTTGAACAACTGCTCTTGGTTTGATATACTCAATTTAGGAGGTGCGGTATGAAATATTTTATTTTTAGAATACCTATTTTAATTTGGTTATTGCTATTTTCATTCATTGAAATCTTCCTGCTAGCATCATTTTTACCAGAACCGTTTAACACCAATTCTCTTCTTCCCATAGTTATCTTATCTAGCTGTGCAGTTAGAGTATCGAATGAAGTCAAAGAAAGAGATGGACAATACACTCCATTCAAAGAGTTATGGTGGGCGGTACTTGCTTGGATTATCTTGGGTATCCTTTTCGGATTGACTGTCCAGGCACCCCTATCAAAACACCTTGTCTTTATCATCAAAGCTATTTTGGGTGGAATATGCTACCGCCTTATTGAACGCTATACCGTCTATCGCTATCACTATTTACAGACGAAAAAAGAGTAGGTCTAAAACGGGCTATTTCCAGACCGTTTTAGTCCCACTCAACCAATGCGTCAAGTTTAACTATTTAGAAAAAAACTAGTGGGAGCGGGAAAGAGCTCGACTGGTCAAAAAAAGAATTCATCAACAAGTCCTTATTTCCAGTTGTTGAGCTGAAACAGTCTATCCCCAGACTGTTTCACTCCCACCCCCGCACAGCTCAAACTGTCTGGGAGACAGTTTGAGGTTGGAGATGAAACAAACTCTGTTCGCATCAGTCGTAATGGTCAGATTTGGAGTGTAAAACACGAACTGCTGAGATTTGCTTTGCAAATCTTATCTCCTACCTTTAACAGACTCCCAGACTGTTAAAGCCAATCAACCACTGCGCTGAGATGTTGACACAAACCCTAAGAAGCATGGTTGGTCTTTTTGCCCAGCCTCTTTTTAGTTTTCTAAAGTATTTTTCTTAGTTCATCCATATCTTCTTGGCTAGTTGACCAACTAGTTGCAAAGCGGATGATACTGTGGCTACCGTCATATTTTTCCCAGAATCCATAGGCAATTCCAGCTTCTGTCAATCTAGTCAATTCTTCATTCTTAACAATAACGAATTGCTGATTGGTCGGTGATTTGAGGTAGAATTGAAATCCTTTTTCTTTCAATATCTCTATAAGCTGCTCTGCCATTGCGATAGCATGACGCCCCAATTCAAGATACAAGTCATCAGTGAACAATCGATCAAACTGGACACCAATCAAACGTCCCTTAGCCAACAGAGCACCGTGGTGCTTGACGATGGACACAAAATTCTTCGGCTGATTATTCTTTGTAAAGACAAGGGCTTCTCCCAACAAGGCACCAAGTTTTGTCCCGCCAATGTAGAAAATATCTGTCAGCTCTGCTATAGTCTGCAAATCAAGATCCGTATCTCGTGCAGCAAGCCCATAACCCAAGCGAGCACCGTCTAAAAAGAGCGGAATATTGTGCTGCTGGCAAACTTTGGACAAGTCTTCTAACTCTGTTTTGCTATAAAGCGTACCATATTCAGTCGGGTGGGAAATATAAACCATTCCTGGATGAACCATATGAGCATGGTTAGCATCAGCATAGAAATCTTTGATGAAGTTATCAACCACATTTGCCGTTATTTTCCCTTCATGATGTGGCAATGTCAACACCTTGTGTCCAGAAAATTCAATGGCTCCAGCCTCATGTGTAGAAATATGGCCTGTATCTGCGGCAATAACACCCTCATAAGAAGCCAGCATGGAATTGATGGCAATCTGATTGGTCTGAGTACCGCCAGCCAGAAAAGTGATTTGAGCTTGAGGACAAGCGATTGCCTGACGAATTTTCTCAATAGCTGACTGAGTATAAAGATCTGTTCCATAGCCAGATAAACCTTCTTGGTTGCTAGCAACCAAAGCTTCAAGCAGGACTGGGTGGGCACCTTTGTTATAGTCATTTTCAAAATGTAACATATCATAGCCTCCTTGATATAATATAACAAAAAAGCCTGTTAATGCAGGCTTTTCACTTTAGTCCACCCTGAGGGAATCGAACCCCCATCTCAAGAACCGGAATCTTACGTGATATCCATTACACTAAGGGTGGAAAGTAAAAACTTGCACAAGGCAAGTTTTTATATAAATTACAATTCAATGTCACCGAAAAGATCAGCCATTGAGAAACCAGATTGTGTTTCTGGCAATTCGTAATCACGTTTTTCTTCACGTTTTTGACGACGTGGACGTGGAGCACGTTTTTCAGCTTTTTCTTCACCTTCAACTGCTGCTGGACGCTCTTCCAAAGCTTTGATAGAAAGTGATACACGTTCATCAGCTGCGTTTACTTCAAGAACTTTAACAGTTACTTCTTGACCTACTGACAAAGCGTCTTTTGGATTTTCAACACGTTTGTGTGAAATTTGTGAAATGTGCACCAAACCATCGATACCTGGCAATACTTCAACGAATGCACCAAAGTCAGTCAAGCGTTTTACTTTACCTTCGATTACATCACCAGCTGCCAATTTTTGCTCAACGCCATCCCATGGGCCAGGCTGTGTAGCTTTCAATGACAATGATACGCGACCTTCAACTTCGTCAATTGCAAGAACTTTAACTTCAACTTCTTCACCGACTGTTACAGCTGATTTAGGAGATACGTTACGCTCGTGTGACAATTCAGTCAAGTGTACCAAACCATCTACACCACCAAGGTCGATGAAAGCACCGAAGCTTGTGATACGTGCAACTTTACCAGTTACAACTTCACCAACTGACAATTTACCAAATACTTCAGCACGAGCTGATGCAGCTTCTGCTTCAACAACTTCACGACGTGACAAGATGAAACGGTTCTCAGCTGGATCAACTTCTTTGATTTTAGCATCAAATTCTTGACCTACGAAACGCTCAGTGTTACGAGTGAAACGGCTGTCGATCATTGAAGCTGGGATGAATCCACGAAGACCTTCAAATTCAACGGCAAGACCACCTTTAACGGCACGAGTTACTTTAACAGTAACAACTTCTTCTTCACGACCAACAAGTTTGTCCCATGCTTTGCGTGCTTCCAAACGTTTTTTAGATACAAGATAAGTAACAGTGTCTGTATCTTTACCAACAACTTGGCGAAGTACTAACAATTCAAGTGTCTCACCAACTTTAACAAGGTCGTTGATATCAGCATCACGGTCGTTAGTCAACTCACGAAGAGTCAATACGCCTTCAACACCAGTACCTGAGATAGCTACGTTTGCTTGACCAGCATCAACTGTCAAAACTTCTGCAGTTACCACATCACCAGGTGTAACTTCGCTTACACTGTTCAACAAATCTTCAAATTCGTTCATTATAAAAAAACCTCCGACAATCAGGTCTATCGACCCAACATAAAATATATTTTATTTAAGGCACACGCAAGGACAACAACAATTAGACATCTTTGACGAACTAGATTTAATCTAGTACCTTGACTGGGGTAGCTGGATTCGAACCAACGCATGAGGGAGTCAAAGTCCCTTGCCTTACCGCTTGGCGATACCCCAAAACATTTTTCTAAGATAGTATTCTGAAATGAATTCAAGCTAAACGTTGTGTAAAAAAGATAAGTTAGCAGTAAATCAAGATTTGCTGTCAACTTCCTATTTTTACTCTACGTTTGATGCCTTAGTATCTTAGACATGGAAAGAGAGGGATTCGAACCCCCGAACCCGAAGGAGCGGATTTACAGTCCGCCGCGTTTAGCCTCTTCGCTATCTTTCCATACACCAACAGTCACTATTCTAACATAAAATAGTGACTATTACAAGCCTTTTAGTGACTTAAATTATAATTTTCTATGATATTTCCGACTGCTTTTTCTAGTTTTTTATAAAAGCTTTCGGTATTGCCATTTTTGACAACAGCAAAATTATTTTCTGCCAATTCTGCAATTTCACCGATAACTTTTTTACCAATTACTAAGCGGTAACCAGCAAACTCTTCCTTATTAACCAAGACTTTACTATCTTCAATTTGAATTTCAATTTTTTTATCTTTTTTACTCATTTTCAAACCTCACTTTTACTATTCTACAAAAAAATAGAAGAGCTTGCAAGTGCAAGCCTTCTATTTTATTCCACTTCTACAATCCAGCCTTCTGGTGCTTCGATATCGCCGAACTGGATACCTGTTAATTCTTCATAGAGTTTTCGGGTAACTGGACCCACTTCTGTTTCACTGTGGAAAACGTGGAGCTTGTCTGCGATTTGGACACCACCAATAGGCGAAATCACTGCTGCCGTTCCGCAGGCTCCTGCTTCGACAAACTGGTCTAATTCTTCGACAAGGACTTCTCGCTCCACTGCCTTCATCCCCAGACGATGCTCTGCTAGATACAAGAGAGAATACTTGGTTATAGAGGGCAAGATTGACGGTGAAATCGGTGTGACAAACTCGTTATTGGCTGTGATCCCAAAAAAGTTTGCTGAACCGACTTCTTCAATCTTGGTGTGGGTAGCTGGGTCCAGGTAAATCACGTCTGAGAAGCCCTGCTTTTTAGCATATTTGCCCGGCAAGAGCGATGCTGCGTAGTTACCGCCGACCTTGGCTGCCCCTGTTCCATTTGGTGCCGCACGGTCGTACTTGTCTTGAATGAGGAAGTTGGTCGGAGCTAGACCGCCCTTGAAATAGTTACCAACTGGCATGGCAAAAACGGTGAAAATATATTCCTCTGCAGGTTTTACGCCGATGATGTCGCCAACGCCAATGAGGAGCGGGCGAAGATAGAGGGTGCCGCCAGTTCCATAGGGAGGAACGTAGTCTTCGTTGGCTTTGACCACTTCTTTGCAGGCCTTGATGAAGAGCTCCGTCGGAACAGGCTCCATGAGCAAGCGGTCAGCTGTTCGTTGTAGGCGCTCAGCGTTTTGGTCTGGACGAAAGAGCTGGAGTTTTCCCTCCTTGGTACGATAGGCTTTTAGTCCTTCAAATGCCTGTTGGCCGTAGTGGAGGGCTGGTGAGCTTTCTGAAATGTGAAGTTCCGCATCTTCAGTCAACTGCCCTTCAGACCATAGGCCGTTCTTGAAGTGAGCGATGAAACGGTAAGGCAATTTCATGTAGGCAAAACCAAGGTTTTCCCAGTCAATGTTTACTGTCATAAGTTTTCTCCAAAGGTATTTTTTATTATTTTACTACTTTTGAAAGTGATTTTCAAGAAAAATTCAGAATATTTTGGAATATAACAAGTAATCCAATCCAGCCTATCATTCTCCTCATCTACCACTATCAGTAAATTTTCCAGCAACAGTAGTCCAATCTATATCCATTCCGGATCCAAATCCTTTATTTGTCTGAAGATATCCTTCCTCATCAACTCGAAACGACCATACAATCTGCCCCTTCTCATCTATAATATCAGCATAAACTAAACCATCATCTTGATTTTTGTAACTCCTTACATTCCAACCTTGTTCGATATAGAAGTGATAATCAGGAGTTCCCATGCCAATACTAAAATTACGCCAAACCCAATCTTCTACCTCTTCACTCGTTAAATTTTTAGTATCGGTATTCAGAAAATCACCATCAGTTTTAAGATGTTCTCCCTCCTTGAGTCGCAATGTCTCCAAATCTCTATACATGCGCATTGATTGTTCTGAAGGAACAATATCATTTGGGTAGTCAAATTCTTTTCCTTCTTCAGTTGAAAATAATACTGGCTCTATATAGCTTCCATCTGAATTTATATAGACACCATATTCATACTTGATACCGACTCCGCCAATATTGCCCTGAAAAACACCGCTACTATCTTGTGATTTTAATTCATATCTATATAAGTTTTCACCCACTTCTATCAAATTACTTACTGTTGAAGCTTCCAGTTTTCCGCTTGGCAACTGTTCCTCAACTAAGCCTGAAGAATGAAAGGTACGACTATAAACTGCAATATTATTATATAAGTCATATCCATACCACGTCCCAAGCACAATCTCTGGAAAAACTGAAGTTGATGTTTTCGCAACCTCATTGGAGGCTATGAAAACTTGCAAATCCTCACCAGTCTTACCATTTGTCAGTACAAAAATTCCGTCGCTTGTCTGATAGGCATAAAAAGTAACTTTCTCATCTCCTTCACGGTTAGGCTCTGCTTTTTGCAATTCTGCTTCAGAAACATCAATTTGCACAATTAAGTCTGGTAAAACTTTTATCCTCTCCGGTTCCGTATCTGTAGCCGTTTTCGCATCCAAAATCAAATACGTTTCAACACTTTCTTTTTTATCATAGTATTTCAACCTATAGGTTCCGCGCACAGTTTTTCCTTGATTCCAAGCCAACAATTCACTGCCTGAACGATAGAGTTCAACCTCTTGATTAACCCTTAAAGAAAAACCCGCCGTCATCAAAGTGGAGGTATCCGATGCCACAAATGCATATCTGAAATTTTTCTGCCATTTTTCATATAGTTCGTCCGAGTTGTCAATATATGAAGTAGTAACAGCTGTATCATCTATATTATCTTCCTTTTTGGTTTGACAAGCTGAAAGACAGATTAGTAGCAAAATCAATAACGGAACAAATCTTTTCATATTCTCACCTCTATAAAATTTTAAAAATTATATAAATCAAACGATGATAACTCAACGATATATTCTAATTATATCATTTTACAGAAAATGCTCAAATAATTTATGTAATAGAAAAACCCGCCTGAGCGGGTTCATTTCTTCATTTGTCAGTACCAACCACTCAGCTGGTGAAGCCATTCCTCAAAAGCAGGAAAGAGATTCATAGCAAGCAATGTCAAAACCATGACTACTATCAGAATCAGGAGTACAAGGTATTTCTTCTTCACTGGCTTCTCCTATTTCACCCAGGCCGATAACACTTCCTCATCAGAAATGGTTTCCGAGATAAAGCTGCCGTTGCTGGTGCGTTCAGACAGGCTAAGCTGGGTCACATCGACTTCGTAAACCTTAGCCGCTTTCGATGTCACCTGTAAAATCTGGCTACTTGTTTCTTCCTCGCTAGCTGTGCTAAAGAGGTCAAAATCACCCTGATCCGTCAAAACAGGCCCTGCCGCAAAGACACGGTGAGGCTTAGCCTTGAGTTCGCGAAGGACCTGCAAACCACGCTTGGCACGACTGGTCACAGGGATTTCCTCCGTCGCCATTCGTTTAAGACTACCGCGCTGGGTCAGGAGATAGACAGAGCTGGTGTTGCTGATAAAGGCCGCAGCCACCACATCTTCGTCCTTGAGGTTGACCGCCTTGACACCAGCCGCCTTGGCGCCGATAATCGGCACTTCTTCGATGTTAAATCGCAGAGCGTAGCCCTTTTCTGTGATGAGCATGATGTCATCCAAGACTACAGGCGATATGGTAATAACCACATCATCCGCATCTTTAAGTTTGGCATACTTGGTTGACTTGGACTTGTAAGTCCGCCAAGGAGCAAACTCCTTCCGCTCCACACGCTTGATTTGACCGTATTTGGTCACCGCGAAATAAGTCCCCTCTTCAAAATTCTCTACCAATTCAGCGAAGATAATCTCTTCATTGGTATCAAAGTTCATGAGAGTCTGGCTCAGGTGTTCACCAATGTCCTTCCAGCGAATATCTGTCAGTTCATGGACAGGCCGGTAGATGACATTTCCAAGATTGGTAAAGAGCAAGAGGTGCTGGGTTGTCTTAGCATTCTGCAAGAAAATCAGCTGGTCATCCTCTCGTTTGCCCATTTCTTCAACCGTTGAAGCACCGAAAGAACGCGGACTGGTTCGTTTGATATAACCTGCTTTGGTTACGCTGACAAAGGTTTCTTCTTCGACAATCAAGCTGGCGGTGTCAATCTCAATCGTTTCTGCCTGATCCTGCAATTCACTCAAACGAGGATTGCCAAACTGCTTCTTGACCTCACGCAGTTCCTTCTTCATAAGATTGAACATGGTCCGCTCATCGCCGATAATAGTTGCCAAGGTCTGAATCTGCTCGCGTAGGGCTGCTTCTTCATTTTCCAAGGTCACAATGTCGGTATTGGTCAAGCGGTAGAGTTGCAAGGTCACGATAGCTTCTGCCTGTTCCTCGCTGAAATCATAGCTGACTTTCAAGTTTTCCTTAGCATCCGCCTTGTTTTCAGAAGCACGAATAAGGGCAATAACCTCGTCCAAAATGGAAATGACACGGATCAAACCTTCTACGATATGGAGACGTTTCTCTGCCTTTTCCTTGTCGAACTTAGAACGAGCAATGATAATCTCACGGCGGTGGGCAATATAGCTAGATAGAATCTTCTGCAAGCCGACCTGACGCGGTGTGAAATTATCAATCGCCACCATGTTGAAGTTGTAATTGATTTGCAAGTCGGTGTACTTGTAGAGGTAGTTGAGAATGGTTTGCTCATCGCTATCTTTTTTCAGCTCAATGGCAATCCGCAGACCTGTCCGGTCTGACTCATCACGCACCTCGGCAATACCAGGCACCTTGTTGTTAACACGGACATCATCAATCTTCTTAACCAGAACAGCCTTGTTGACCTCGTAAGGAATCTCGGTAATGACAATCTGTTTCTTACCTGCCTTGAGTTGTTCAATTTCACAACGGCTACGGACAACGACACGTCCCTTACCAGTTTCATAGGCTTTCTTGATTTCGTCAGCCCCTTGGATAATGGCACCTGTTGGGAAGTCTGGTCCAGGCAAGAACTCCATCAGCTTTTCTAACTTAGCTGTCGGATGATCAATCACGTAAACAACGGCATCGATGACCTCCGCCAGATTATGTGGCGGGATGTCAGTCGCGTACCCAGCTGAAATTCCTGTCGCTCCATTGACTAAGAGATTAGGGAAGGCAGCTGGTAGCACAGTGGGTTCTTTTTCCGTATCGTCAAAGTTCCATGCAAATGGTACCGTCTTTTTCTCGATGTCAGCCAGCAGATAACCAGCCATTTCCGACAGGCGAGCCTCGGTGTAACGCATAGCCGCAGGCGGATCGCCGTCCATGGAACCGTTGTTTCCGTGCATCTCCACCAAAATCTCGCGGTTCTTCCAGTCCTGACTCATGCGGACCATGGCATCATAAATAGAGGAATCACCGTGCGGGTGGAAATTCCCCATGATATTTCCGACTGACTTGGCAGACTTGCGGTAGCCCTTGTCAAAAGTATTGCCATCCTTATTCATGGAATAAAGAATCCGACGTTGCACGGGCTTTAGACCGTCACGAATGTCCGGCAGGGCCCTCTCCTGAATAATGTATTTGGAGTAGCGACCAAAACGCTCTCCCATGATGTCCTCCAGGGACATGTTTTGAATGTTAGACATAAATTAAGATACAAAGGGACGATTCAGTCCCGTGTTCAGTTAGACAAACTAGCTGAACATTCCTTTCTTTGTTTCTTGGTGGGTAGTAAAATTTTCTTTCTTTTTTACTTTTTTGATAATCACCTTAAGTAGTGAGAACGGAAGAGACCTTAAATAGCAATTTCTATTGCTATATCCTTAGCTAAACATTAGTTCTTTACCTAAGTTCTCTGATAAAAGAAAGCAATCATATCCCCTACTCTATCATAAAGATTATCATCAACATATGCTAATTTCTCAATTTCTAGTTCCTCATCATCAATCAAATTTTCTTGATAAGCTTGAGCATATTCACCACACGATTTTAGATAATCCATTATTAAAACTAACTCTTGCTTCTGTTGAGAAGAAAGGACTTTTCCTTTATAGAGAGTCTCCTTTATGAATCGACAGTAGTTTGAGTGCTCTTCACACCAATTGACATTGCCATTTGCTTGAGCTTCCCAGCGAAGTTTTTCTAATTGTCGAAGTAATTCACCTTGTAAAGTAGAAGAAATCCCGTATTTAGGCACATCTGCTCGCCAAATTGAACGTAGAACCTCTGTGTGCTGAGAAGCATACGGAACTTGTTTAAGTTGCTCAATAGTTGGCTTTTTTCTTAAAAACTTTATCATAGCTACTCTTCTGCCTTCCACTGACTTGCTTGCCAGTTCCTATACTCATCTACATCTGACTTGACTAATTTGAGGCAGGCATTGAGCACAAAGGCATCATCTAATAAACCAGGACCAAAGAGGAAATCAGGCAGCGCATCCAAAGGGCTAAAGAAATAAATCAAGGCACCAATGGTTGCCAGAATGGCCCCTTTAGGAAGAGCCGTATAGTCTCGCCTGACATAACTTCGAATCATGGAAATCATACCTGGAATGGCTGAAAACTTATCCCCACCGAACGGCAAACGTGCCAATTTCTTCTCGATATCTTGCAGAAAATGTTCCAATTTTCCTTGGTCTGACAGTAAGACCTCTGCCCGTTCTCTGGTCTTGGACGATTTCCAAGATTCAAGCGCCTGGTCAAACTTTTCTTCCAATTCCTGTTTGTTTCTAAATGGCTTACGCTTTCGAGCCCATTCAGTAAACTGTTTTTGAAAACGGTCAGTTAATTTTACTCTTAGTGGCATAAAACACCTCATTTTCTGCTTAAATGTAATCTTAGTAAGCCAATATTTCTTTTAATCTACTGTAAGCTTTTTCTATTTTAGGGAAGTAATGATTGATAAACTTTTCATAAAATAGCAACTTTTCAAAGTCATCAATAGTATAATCTGCCAGCATATTCAGGCTTAGAATAAAGTCATCATAAGTTGAAATAACTTTTGGTGGAATAAATTTCTTATCAAGCAATACTATTTGAAACTCTGGAATATCTTCAATAAAGCCAAAAATGACATCTTCGTCATATTCACCACATTTAATAGCATCATAAACAGAACTGAATGCACTTTCAAATTCATCTAATGTTTGAAAAAATATTGGATATGCAGATTGCAAAGAGATTAGATTAGATAATCTAGTTTGTTCCACTAACTTATTCACTTCTCTCAAATCTTCTTCGATTTTTTGTTGAGTTTGAATCAAGTCTTTTTGACTATTTGTAAGCTGGGAGATATTGGTACTAATTGACTCTTGTATGTTTTCTAATCTCTTTTGACGTTCATCTAGTTCAATTTTATCCTGTTTAGAAGTCCATATTGCAAAAGTAACTGGTATTATTACTCCCAATAGGCTTCCTACATACCCTAACCAGTCAGCAGCTAATGTTTCAAACAAACCCCAATTGAAGAAATCACTCAAGAAACATACTAAAGTTAATATGAAAATAGTAATTATTGAAAAAATAGCTAGTTTTCTCATAAGATACCGACTTTCGATTTCTAAAACACCGTATTCTCCTCCAATGTAAACTTAACATTGTCTTCAATCCACTTGCGGCGTGGCTCGACCTTGTCGCCCATGAGGACGGATACACGGCGTTCAGCACGGGCTAGGTCTTCAATGGTGACACGAATAAGGGTACGGGTTTCAGGGTTCATGGTTGTTTCCCAGAGCTGATCGGCATTCATCTCACCAAGTCCCTTATAGCGTTGGAGGATAAAGCCCTTGCCAAAATCCTTGCGGAGATCTTCTAATTCTCCGTCAGACCAAGCATAAGCAATCTTTTCTGTCTTGCCCTTGCCTTTTGACATCTTGTAGAGGGGTGGAAGGGCGATGTAAACCCGTCCTGCTTCTACCAATGGTCGCATGTAGCGATAGAAGAAAGTCAGCAAGAGGGTCTGAATGTGAGCACCGTCCGTATCCGCATCGGTCATGATAATAATCTTGTCATAGTTGACATCTTCCAGCGTAAAGTCTGAGCCAACACCTGCACCAATGGTGTAAATCATGGTGTTGATTTCTTCATTTTTGAGGATGTCCGCCATTTTAGCCTTAGCTGTGTTGATCACCTTACCACGCAAAGGTAGAATGGCTTGGAACTTGCGGTCACGGCCCTGTTTGGCAGAGCCTCCAGCTGAATCTCCCTCGACCAGATAGAGTTCGTTTTTGGCTGGATTTTTAGACTGGGCTGGAGTTAATTTTCCTGATAGGAGGCCCTTGTCCTTCTTGTTTTTCTTACCGTTTCGGGATTCGTCACGGGCCTTACGAGCGGCTTCGCGGGCGTCACGGGCCTTAATGGCCTTGCGGACTAGATTAGATGCTAGCTCGCCATTTTCCAAAAGGAAGAAAGTCAGCTTATCCGATACAATGCCGTCCACCACAGGTCGTGCCAAGGGGCTTCCCAGCTTGTCCTTGGTCTGCCCTTCAAACTGCAAGTGCTCTTCTGGTACAAGGATAGAAAGGACCGCAGACAGACCTTCACGGTAGTCAGAGCCTTCCAAGTTCTTGTCCTTTTCCTTGAGCAAGTTGGTCTTGCGGGCGTAGTCGTTCATAGCCTTGGTAATGGCTAGTTTGAGACCTGTTTCGTGGGTACCGCCGTCCTTAGTCCGAACGTTGTTAACGAAGGACAGGATGTTGTCTGAATAACCGTCGTTGTACTGCATGGCCACTTGGACCTGGAATCCTGCATCTTCTCCTTCAAAATAGAGGACAGGTGTCAGAGTTTCCTTGTCTTCGTTGAGGTAGGATACAAAGTCCTGGACACCATTTTCGTAGTGGTACTCCTCCTGCTCACCCGTCCGCTCATCTGTCAAGGTCATGGTGACTTGTTTGAGCAAGAAGGCTGATTCTTTCAGGCGTTCGGCAATGGTGTTGAACTTGAAATCGGTCGTTGAGAAAATGGTGTCGTCAGGCATAAAGGTAACTTTTGTACCTGTTTTTGATTTTGGAGCGGTACCAATCTTCTCTAAAGTCGTAACTGGCTTTCCGCCCTGCTCAAACCGTTGCTTGTAAACAGCACCATCACGGGTAATCTCAACTTCCAGCCAGCTGGACAGGGCATTGACCACCGAGGAACCAACCCCGTGGAGACCACCTGAAGTCTTGTAGCCACCTTGACCGAACTTACCACCTGCGTGGAGAACGGTGAAGATGACTTCGACGGTTGGCTTGCCTGTAGCGTGCATACCGACTGGCATCCCACGTCCACGGTCGGAAACAGACAGGCTACCGTCCTTGTTAATAGTCACGTCAATCCGATCACCAAATCCTGACAGGGCCTCATCGACAGCGTTATCGACAATCTCCCAGACCATGTGGTGCAAGCCATTTCCGTCTGTGGAGCCGATGTACATACCAGGGCGTTTGCGAACGGCATCTAGCCCTTCCAGTACCTGAATGGCATCGTCATTATAGTTATTTATGTTAATCTCTTTCTTAGCCAAAACTGACCTCCATACTTCTCATCCTTACTATATTACAAGTTTTTGGACATTTTTGCAAAATTTTTCTGTCGCCTATCGGCTGAGACAACTCACAAAATAAGATTTTGGACTAAATGAGATGAAAATATGCTATAATGAAAACATGTTAGTCAATCTTATTTTACTATTTATTGCATATTTATTGGGATCTATCCCGTCAGGACTTTGGATTGGTCAGGCCTTTTTCAAAATCAATATCCGCGAACATGGTTCAGGCAATACAGGAACCACCAATACCTTCCGTATTCTTGGCAAAAAAGCGGGCACCGTGGTCTTCCTGATTGATTTCCTCAAGGGAACCTTGGCAGCCTTGCTTCCCATCATCTTTCATGCCCAAGGAATTTCTCCAATTGTATTTGGGCTGCTGGCCGTTTTAGGGCATACCTTCCCTATCTTTGCCGAATTCAAAGGCGGTAAGGCGGTTGCAACATCTGCTGGCATGTTGTTGGGTGTCGCACCTGCTTTCTGCCTCTATCTCGTTCTAATCTTTGCCAGTTCACTCTACTTGACGTCCATGGTTTCCTTCTCAAGTGTCTTGGCAGCAGCCTTAGCCATCTTAGGAGCTCTGCTATTTCCAGCAATAGGAATCATCCTGCCAAGCTATGAATGGCTCTTTACAATTATCATTGTCTTTTTAGGACTTTTTGTCATCGTTCGACACAAGGAAAATATCCAACGGATTTTGAAAAAAGAAGAAAATTTAGTTCCATTCGGCCTCAATCTAACCAAACAGAAAAAGCGAGTTTGAATCACTCGCTTTTAGTTTACATCAACTTGAACTACTTCTATTCTTCCCCCGCCAAGCAATATCAAATGGCAGTCTACACGATCTATCTTGTAGGCTTTTTTCAATGCCTCGGCATAGAGTTGCATTTGAGTTTGGTAACGTTGGCTGAGTTGGCTTGGTTGGTCATATTTGTCGGTCTTGTAATCAAAGAGGACAATATGATCATCATATAGCAGGTAGCCGTCGATAATCCCACGAAGGACAAATTGTTCCTGTGATACAGGATCCGTCTGCAGACTGGCAAATGGAGCTTCTCGGTGGAGTTTGTCCGTATTGGCTAGAATTTCTCTTCCTAAGTCTGTATCAAAGAAATCTAAAATCATCTGAATATTGATTTTATCTTTAATCGCTTGCTCAGCATGAACAGCTTCTAGAGCTTCTCTTACCGTATCTTCCGTCAGCAACCAAGACAAGTCCAAGCGTTGCATGAGTTCATGGACTGCTGAACCGACTTGGGCTCCAGTAATTTTTGGTTTCTTGGAGAAATCTGGCAAGTTGAAGGTCCGTTTTGTTTTGGATTTTGCCAAGCCCTGCCTTGTATCGGACTTATCCATGATTTCCATTCCTTCTTGTTCCAAAATAGGCTCATAGAGTTTCTTGATTTGACTTGGAGTGCGTAAACTTGGTAATTCTATAGCAGCCTTATAGCCTTCGTTCAACTCTTGGACAGAAGACAATAATTTCAAACCAATCTCAATGTCTTTTAACTGGATTTTTTCTATTTGATCCGACTTCACCTCTTTGGCTTGATCAGTTTGGTCAGCTTGCTCTAGTAGTAACTGTTCAGACACAGTAACCTCTACGGTTTCAGTTGCTTCTTTTGCACCTTCTTCCACAGTTTCTTGCTCTGTCTGTTCTTGGTGCCCTCCCCCCTGTTCACTGTCTTCTACCATGTCCTCATCCGTCACAAATCTTTTCTTGAAGTGAAGGTCTTGACCAGCAAAGGCAGCATCAATGGCTAGTATCCAATCTTGAAAGCTGACCATATTTTCTCTTGTTGATTTAGCCAAGACACCATTTTCTTGTTTGCCATCATACCTGACAGATAGTTTTTCTTTGTCCCCTTTTCCAACCAAGTAGAGTTTTATCTCAGCTCGGGTCAGGGCTACATAGAGCAAGCGCATTTGTTCAGATAGATTGGCAATTTTCAGCTCTTGCAAGTTACGACGATAGGGAAGAGTATTCATCAGCACGCGCACCTGGGGTAATGAACTCCTTACCCGATTTTTCATGTCTGCCAGATACTGAACCCCAAGCCCATTTTTTCGACTGATAATAACAGACTGGTAATGGTCCTCTAAGTTAAATTTCTTATCAATATTCATAAGAAATACATACTTGAACTCCAACCCCTTTGACTTATGAATAGTCATGAGTTGCACTGCGTTTTCCGGAACAAATTCTTGAACATCTGCCAGGTCTTTGTCGTTGGCTAAGGCACGATCAATCATGGCAATAAAGCGAGATAATCCCTTGTAACCAGTCTTTTCAAATTGATGAGCACGCAAACCCAGGGCGTAAAGATTAGCTTGTCGCTTGCTGGCATTTGGCAGAGTAGCTACATAGTCGTAGTAGAATTTTTCATTGAAAATCTTCCAAATCAAATCATGGATAGAATGTAGCTTGGCAAAAGAACGCCAGCTATCCAATACTGACAAGAAATGACTAATCTTAGTTTGCAAACCTTTTGTAATCAAGTTTTTCCTAGCACAATTCGCTTGGTCCGCATCATCTTTGATACCTTCTATTTGTTTTGCTTCTTCCATCTTTTGATAGAAAAATCCTGTATTAGCCTGTAGGGAAATGCGGGTCAATTCATCCTCATCAAATCGAAACATAGGAGATTTGAGAAGGGCTACTAGGGCATAATCATTGAGCGGATTGTTAATTACCCGCAAGGTATCTAGCATGACCATGACTTCCAAGGATTTCAGATAGGATGTTAACCCACCATCAGCCACTAAGGGAATACCATACCGGTCAAAAATGCTTGTAATCAGATGATTGTGGGTTCGTTTTTGGACTAATAGCGCAATGTCTTCAAATTTTACGTTCTTCTCCTTATGCAGACGTAAGATTTCCTTAGCCACCATTTCAACTTCGCCAGCTGATATGGCCACCTCCTCTTCCCTATCCTCTGTATCAGACTTATCTTCCTTCTGACCATAGAGCCAGTACTCCATCTGATTTTCAAGCTGATAATCCGATTCCTCGCTATTTCCTGCTATCAAGCAATGTGTACCATCATAGTTAATTTCACCCACCTGTTTATCCATAAGGCGAGTAAAAATCGCATTAGTAGCTTCTACAACCTCGATACTGCTACGGAAATTCTCCTTGAGTAATATCAATTTTCCTGCCTCTGGATTAGACCGATAAAGTTCAAATTTCTCTTGGAAAATCATCGGATCAGCCTGACGGAAGCGATAGATTGATTGTTTGATATCCCCTACCATGAAGCGATTGTGCCCATTAGACAGCAAATCCAACATTCGCTCTTGACTGTGGTTATTGTCTTGGTACTCGTCCACCATTACCTCATGGTACTTGTCTTGGAAATACTGGCGAATGTCCTCGTTTTCCTCTAAAATCCGAATGGCAAAATGCCCAATATCCGAAAATTCAAAGGCAGCTTCACTGATTTTCAACTCCAAATAGGCTTGTGAAAAATCCAAAACAAAATCACGCAGAAGCTCCAACAAAGGCAGAGCTTGAAGCTGGTAGTCTTTAAGCAAGTTCAATTCATAGACTTCCTGCCCTAACTCCCGTAAGCCTTCAATAATTTGTTTCTTACCTGCATTGTATTCCTCTTTAAAGGCAAGTAAATGCTCATCCTTAGGACGCTTAGCATTTGTCAACCCCCTGCCATTGGATTGTTTATTGATGAGTAGAATTTTTTCAACCCGTTCCGTCAAGTCCTTTAGACCCAAGCCATCTAAATCTGTCAAAAGACCCACAACCTCTTCAACATTAGCAAAATATGGAGCAGAGCCAAAATCTTTTTTCCCCCACTCCACATGGTAATGGAAAAAATCTGCAGCATCATAAAGCTGGTCCAAAACAGTTTGCTTATAGTCTTGCTCAAGCATCTGGTCAATTTTTTCCTGGCTATAAAGTTCTGACTGAACAGCCTTTTCTTTTAGCCATTGGGTCGGATTGCTAGTTGATTGGCTAAAATCATAAATCTGATAGACGACTGCACGAAAACCGCTATTGTCTTTCCGACTACCTGAAAAATTGCCCACCAGCTTACGAAAGTCCCCTGATTTGTCATTATCTAAATAGGTTGCAAAAATCTGACTAAAAATTTCTTTTTTGAAACTAGATTTTTCAACCTCATCTTGTAGGATACGAAACTGGGGCGAAATACCCAGACTATAGCCATAGGTCGTGACTAATTTCTGCGTGAAAGAGTCCATGGTCCCGATATCAGCCTTGGTCAAATCAGCCAACTGAGCTGATAGGTGTCGCCTCAAGTCCATATCGCTAGTCGCAGCAATGCTTTTATTAAGATTTTCCTCAATCCGATCCTTTAGCTGACCTGCTGCCTTAACTGTAAAAGTAGAGATAAAAAGCTCTTCAATCCCCACACCACGTTGTAGCTTGTCCAGTATCCGCTCCACCATGACAAAGGTCTTGCCAGAACCAGCTGATGCTGAAACAAGTATGTTCTGACTATGACTATAAATGGCTTCAATCTGCTCAGGTGTCCGCTTGGGCTTCTTTGCAGAAGCAGCCTCCTCCAACTGAATAGCACGAATTTCTTCTGCATTTAAAAATGGTTCAAAAGCCATTAGTCCTCTTCTCCTTTCATTCTCTCTAGCCAATTCTCTCGTTTTGTTTCTTTGACCAAACGACGAGCCATTCCCATATGTCGATCGGCCTCAAAACCAGTAATGGCCTTCAGTTGCTCACCAGCAACCGAACGTCCATCTTTTGTATAAGGGTTAATAGCAAAGCGACCATTGATAATTTCCTCAGCAGCCTTCTGATAGAGATGTCGATTATGCTCCAGTAGAATATCACATTCCTCTTTCTCATAGGTCTGCTTCTCTGTCTTATAAAGGGATGAAAGACCTTGACTTTCCCCTTTAATAAATAAACCCTTGTAGACTAAACTGGTATTGGCAAGCTGCTCTAGGTCTTCCATATTCTTCGTATCCTTTAATCGGATAAGAGGATTTTGTAAATGTAGATACATAGCTCCAAAAGCAGCCTTGTCTTTTGTTTCTTTCAGATGGCGCACAGCTTCCAAATAAGTGACCAATTGGGGTTTCAAACCATTGTAAAAATCAGCCAATGAGAATGTCTGAACACTGGACTTGTAATCTACGATACCTACAGCATTATTTATCAATAAAGTATCCAAGCGGTCAATGGTACCATTGATATGAATTGGACGATTGCCCTGAGTATCTAGGATTTTAATAGCTTGTTCCTCACGGAAACTCTTTTCCTGACCATCAATAGCAACCAAATCATTATCCCTTAGAACAGTCGCTGTAGAGCGAGCAATCGTATCTAAAACTTGCCCCGTGAACTCCGCTTCTGCATCCTGACTATAAAACATCTTAAACTCCGCTTCATTTTGAGTGTCAGAAATAGCCTTATCCAACTTCTGCTCAAAACTATCACTAGATTTGTCCATAGCAAAGCGTTCCATGACACGATGCAGAAATAGTCCGTGCTGGGTCACTGTCGGATGAATGGTTTCCTGCTCCCGCAAGCGTAGGACGTTGCGAATAAAGTAGAGATACTGGTTATTGTAAAAATTGGTCAAACTAGAGGCCGATAGTTTTAGCGGCTTATCTGCTGGATAGAGAACTGCTCGAGTATCTTCACGCAAGGCGATTGGACTGATATCATCCTTGATTTCAGGAATAGAGAGATCTTTTGCTGTAAATTTTTCTTTTATTTCGGATACCAGAGTAGTCCAAAAAGCTGATCGACCTTTCCAATCTTGTTCAAGGCTTGAGAAGGCTGGCTCTTTTAGCTGAGAGAGCAAGCCTTTATAGTAACCGACATCTTGAGGATTTGGACTGAGTGTTCGACCATGCGGTATCACTTGAAACTTCATCAGCTCGACGAGAAGGCCTATATAAGGGGATTGAAGATCTTCACCTTCATTGTAAATCTGAGGTGCAGAAAGGACCAAGTGTGCCGTAGCCGCATTTAGTAAGGACATCATGGTAGCGTGGTTTTTCTTAATATTGTCACGACTGACCAAGTCAAAACGAGAGGAGCTAGCTGATACCAGATTGACCTTGGCCATCTCTTCTTCGGTCAACAGACTGGTATTCTTAGCAACTTTTGGGAAATTAGCCTGTCCCATACCGATAGCAAAAACGTACTTGGTAGTATGAGGCATAATCAAATCATAGGATTTTACATTGACCACATCGACTGTTGCTGGAACAGTCCTATACTGACTGGCCTGCATTCCAGCCTGTAAAATAGCCAGAAAATCATCCAACTTCATCTTTTCATGACCAAAAATCTGACGAAGAGAATGAAGAGTATGGATAAAGCTATTCCAGACTTGTTCCGCCTTATCCTGCTCTGCTTCACCTAACTCTTTAGTGAGCACTTCCATATTTTGAGTTAGCTGAACAGCCTCTAAAAAGACCATAAATTTCTCTAGTAAACTGCTAGCCTTTTGCGGACCAGCCTTAAACAAGGTCAGCAAAGGCTCCATAATCTTGGCCCGCAGAGGTTCTAAGACATTCAAATCATAGATAAGCCCCTTCTCCTTAATTACCTCCTCATCATAGTCTGCTCTGCTATTGACCGAAAAGGACCGTGAAAAAGCAGCCTGGCCCTTCATATCTGCAAATTGCACATAAGATTCAAAAAGATCCAGTTCCTTTGTAGAAATACTGGCGTACAAGCCTGATTTGAGAAGGTTGAGCAGGTCCTCTGGTCTGAAACGGTTGCGACGCAAGCGCTGAAGTGACTCAACAAAATGCACGAGGGGATGGTGACTCATCTCTTCTGCCTTCCCCAAATAATAGGGGATGTCAAATCTATCAAAGACCTTGCCAATTTGTAAATGATAGCTATCAACATCGCCAACCAACAAAAGAATATCCTTGTAACGAACACCCTTGCTAAGTAGATGACGAATGGCGATTGCAACCTGCTCCACTTCAGCTTTTTGATTGATAGCTTTCCAAATCTCAATCTTGCTTTGTTCTGCCTCTGTTAGGGCGATCTGAGAACCACTATAATCGTAATGACATTCCATAATCTTGGAAATTTTACCTAGACTATCCAAAACAGGCTCCTGACCAATGTAGTCAATTTTGCTGCCAAAATGGGCAGATAAGTGACGCAAGAAATCAACATTGGCCTGGTAAACATTTCCTTCAATATAAGCAGACTTTACAGCCTTTTTACTAGCATAAACACCTATCAAAATCTCCGATACCCGTTCATTTAAGGCGCTTACCAAGGCCTCTTCTTCTGCAGAAAAACGAGAAAAGCCATCTATAACAAGGACTATTTCTTTTAACTGCTGATCTAACTGACCTGCTTCAATCATACTAATCAGCTGTGCTAACTTGGACCGGTGCTCAAAGCCTTCTTTGACCAAAACATCAGTTACTGCCAGAATTATCTTAGTCAAATCAGCCTGTTTGTCTGGAGAACCCATAGCTTCCAAGTCAAAAACAGACATATTGGCCCCTTGCAACTCTTTATATAGTGCTACTAGTTGATTGATAAAACCAAAATCTGTCTTTAAACGCCCGTAGACTTTCAAATCACCATCTTTAAACTGTGATAAGACACGGAAAAAAACCATGGCCAAGCCTACATCATCAAGCGACTGCCCTTCCTCTACCTTATCAATCAACAAATAACGTCCTAATTGACCGAAACGTGTCACGATAATGTCAAAAGTAGCTTGCTCTGGCAAGTATTCCAAAACCTTGCGTTCCATTTCAAATGATAGGGAGTTAGGAGCAATATAAAAAACACGCTTTCCTTGTTTGGCAAATACTGCCGTCTGCTCTGTCAGATACTGTGTCAGAGGATTACGAATATCTGTATAGACTAATTTCATTCGGCCACCACGCTTTCATAAAATATACTATGTATAGTATAACAGAATTTGGTTAATATCTGACCAAAAAAATAGAATCTGCCAGTCATGCAATACACCAGCAGATTCTAACTTTACTCATTTTCTTTCTCTTTAGCTATACGCTCTCTTTCCAAGCGCAATTTACGATTGGGATTTAGCGTGTTAAAAAGTTCTTCCAATTTCTCAGCATTCCAAACATCTGCTGCAGAAACGAAATTTCCATCCTTATCCTTGAAGGATATCGGTTTATCACCCATAGACACCTCCAAATTTCTATCATTACTTATTTTTACTCGTCCAAGTTTAAAGCAAGCAACTGAAACAGCCTATTCCAAGACTACCTCGCCTTCGAGTTCCCCAGTTAAAGCCACGCCAACTTATCGGATGTGTTACGACATGGAGTACAGGCAGTCAATGTTACTGCCTTTACGGAATTAGTAAGGTTGGTTACCTCGCTTTTGAATTTCTTGGCTCGGGTTAAAACTGTCCCCGGACATGGTCGCTTTCGTATTTCAAGGCGACCAGCTGAAAAAGTCCACTGGACTTTTTCACTAATCAACAAACTCGAATTCAAACTTGCCGATGCGAACGGTGTCGCCGTCTTTTGCTCCACGTGCGCGGAGGGCTTCATCGACACCCATGCCACGCAACTGGCGGGCAAATTTCATAACTGATTCGTCACGGTCAAAGTTGGTCATAGTAAAGAGTTTTTCTAGCTTATCACCAGATAGAATCCAGCTGGCATCATCTGAACGGCTGATATCAAATTCTGGTTCATCTGGGTTAAAGCCATAGTAAGCCTCTTCTTCTTGGAAGTCAGATTCATCATAGAGCAAGAATTCTGGCGTTTTCTCTAGCAAATCTGCTGTCGCTTCCAACAGATTTTCCAAACCTTGGTGGGCTATCCCTGAAATTGGGAAAATCTGTGGCAGTTCATCAAATTCATCATAGTTGGCTGCTAATTTTTTCTTGAATTCCTTCAGATTTTCAGCTGCTTCTGGCATATCCATCTTGTTAGCAACGATAATCTGCGGACGTTCCATTAGTCGAAGATTGTAGGTTTCCAATTCGTTGTTGATGGCCACATAATCTTCATAAGGATCACGCCCCTCACTCGCTGACATATCTAAGACATGCAAGATAACTCGTGTCCGCTCGATGTGACGAAGGAATTGAGTTCCAAGACCAACACCTTGGCTAGCTCCTTCAATCAAACCTGGCAAGTCTGCAACTGCAAAAGATTCTCCAGATTTAGTCCGAACCATTCCCAAGTTTGGAACAATAGTTGTAAAGTGATAGGCACCGATTTTTGGCTTGGCAGCCGTAATCACGCTGAGCAGGGTTGATTTACCAACCGACGGGAAACCAACAAGACCTACATCAGCAAGAACTTTCAATTCTAATTCCAATTGGCGTTCTTCACCTGGTTCCCCATTTTCAGAAATTTCTGGTGCAGGATTTTTAGGTGTCGCAAAACGGATATTTCCACGACCACCACGTCCGCCATGGGCAATGATAAATTCCTGACCATGCTCCACCAAGTCAGTAATAACCTTGCCAGTTTCCGCATCACGCACAGTAGTTCCCTGAGGAACACGGACCAACATATCTTCGGCGCCACGCCCATGCATTCCCTTGGTCATGCCTTTTTCGCCATCGTCAGCCTTAAAACGACGGTTGTAACGGAAGTCCATCAAGGTGCGCAAGCCTTCATCCACGACAAAGACCACATTACCACCACGACCACCGTCACCACCCCAAGGACCGCCGTTTGGGACATATTTTTCACGGCGGAAGGCCACCATGCCATCGCCACCCTTACCAGCCTTGACTGTAATCTTGGCTGTATCTAAAAACATACTCATAATTTACCTATTCTTTCCTAGAAAAAAACGCTTAGAAGCGCTTAATTCATCAATGCATTGATTGCTGGCAAAATCAGACCAGCCAAGGTTACTAGAACCATTACAATAACGATAATAATCGTTACTTTCTCAAAAAGTGTTTTTTTATGTTTTACTTCTCCAAAAGCCATAGCTTTCTCCTTATTTCAGTATAAATCAGTTCATTTTACCACAATTTTGCCCCTTTTTCAATTGTCACCTTTTGGAGCCAAACATTCCTTAACCTTCTCCGCCACCTTATACGGCACACCAGCTTCTGCGATTTCCTGCAAACTTGCTGACTGGATATTGCCAATGGACTTGAAATGCTTCATCAGAGCCTGCTTGCGTTTTGGTCCCAAACCTTCTATGCCATCCAATTTAGATGAGAAGGAATTTTTTGACCGAACCTGACGATGAAACTCAATAGCAAAGCGGTGAACCTCATCTTGAATCCGATGCAGGAGGAAAAATTCCTGTGAATTGCGAGGCAACTCGACCACCTCTAAGGGATTTCCAAAAAGCAATTCGTGGGTCTGGTGCTTGTCATTCTTCTGCAAACCTGCAATGGGAATGGACATGCCCAACTCCTGTTCAATGACCTGTTTGGCGACATTGACCTGTCCCTGACCACCGTCAATGATAATCAAGTCAGGTGCTGTCAAACCATCTCGCAAGACCCGACTATAACGGCGTTGCAGCACTTCACGCATAGAGGCGTAATCATCCGGCCCCTCAACCGTCTTAATCTTGTACTTACGGTATTCCTTTTTATTAGGCACCCCATTTTCAAAGACCACCATAGCCGACACTGGACTGGTTCCCATGATGTTGGAGTTGTCAAAGGCCTCAATCCGCACAGGCGTCGGAATTCCCAACAGCTGACCGATATTCTCCACAGCACCGTAAGTCTTCTCCAGATTTTTCTCCAGGAGATTAAACTTCTGCTCCAGACTGACACGGGCATTCTTGGTGGCCAGAGCTATGAGTTGCTTCTTCTCACCACGCTGGGGCTTAAGCACCTTAGTATCCACCAAAGCTTCTACGGCTTCTTGGTCAATGTCCTGCGGTATCAACACTTCAGAGGGAATCAAATGTTGTTGGTCCCTGTAAAACTGACCGATGTAGGTCAAAAAGTCTTCGTCCGCATCATTATAGTAAGGAAAGAGATTGACATTCCGCTCAATCAATTTCCCCTGCCGAACAAAGAAAACCTGCACACACATCCAGCCCTTATCTACATAGTAGCCAAAGACATCTCGGTTTTGCAAGTCATGTGCCATGACTCGTTGCTTGGTCCGCAGGGTTGAAATGGATTGAAGGACATCGCGGTATTCCGCAGCCTTTTCAAATTCCAGATTGCCAGCTGCCGCTTTCATCTTGTCCTGAACTTCCTTGACAATCTTATCATCATGCCCCGTCAGGAACTGGGCAACTTCTTTTGCCATCTTGTCATAGTCAGACAGGCTAGGCAGGTTTTCCCCATGTGCCAAACATTGTCCCAAATGGTAGTAAAGACAATACTTGTTCTCAGGGATTTTACACTTACGAAAAGGATAGAGGCGTTCCAGTAGTTTGAGGGTTTGATTGGCCGCACTGACATCGGGATAGGGACCAAAATACTGACCGCCATCCTTCTTAATCTGCCGAGTAATGATCAGCCTTGGATGACGTTCCTTGGTAATCTTGATGAAGGGATAGGACTTGTCGTCCTTAAGCATGATGTTATAACGAGGCTTGTTCTCCTGAATGAGATTGATTTCCAACAAGAGGGCCTCGATATTGGAATCCGTTACGATGAATTCAAAGTCGGCAATTTCAGCTACTAAGGCCTCTGTTTTGGTATCATGGGCACCACGAAAATAGGACCGAACCCGATTGCGCAGGTTTTTGGCCTTGCCCACATAGATAATCTTTCCGTACTTATTCTTGTGGAGGTAACAACCAGGGCTATCTGGCAGTAACTCCAACTTGTGCTTGATTAAATCGTTCATAAAACTATTGTAACACAAGTTTATTCAATGGAACACTAGACATCTTCTCAAAAAACATTAAATTTTCTCACAATTTAATAACTTGTAATGTTATATTTTCTAACATAAAGAATTGATAGATTTTGCAAAAATTTTCAGAATATGGTATACTAGCAAAGTTATTTTATATAGAAGGAGTATGAAAATGAAGAAAAAACTATTCATGTTCTTGGCAAGCATACTGCCGATATTCTTTATTTTTACAGGCGTAAAGGCTGACGATACTATTGATATTGTTTTCGATAATGCCTACGCACCATTTGAGTTTAAAGACTCAGACCAAGTTTACAAAGGATTAGATGTTGATATCATCAACGAAGTAGCTCAACGCTCTGGTTGGACTATGAATCAGTCTTTCCCAGGCTTCGATGCTGCCGTTAACGCTGTTCAAGCCGGTTCTGCCGATGCCCTTATGGCAGGTACAACCATTACAGAGGCTCGCAAGAAAGTCTTTACTTTCTCTGATCCTTACTTCGATACAAAAATCGTTATTGCTACAACCAAGTCAAACACGATTTCTAAATACGAAGACCTAAAGGGCAAAACAGTTGGTGTAAAAAATGGTACTGCTGCCCAAGCCTTTCTTGAAGAAAACAAAGAAAAGTACGGCTATACTCTTAAAACCTTTGATACAGGCGATTTGATGTACAACAGCCTTTCAGCTGGTGCTGTTGATGCAGTTATGGACGATGAAGCAGTTATCCAATATGCCATCCAACAAGGTCAAGACCTCAGCATCGACATCGCTGGTGAAGCTATCGGTTCCTTTGGTTTCTCTGTTAAAAAAGGCAGCCAATATGAGTACCTTGTAGAAGATTTTAACAAGGCACTTGCAGCCATGAAAGAAGATGGCACATATGAAACAATCATGAACAAGTGGTTGGGAACAACAACTGCTTCTGCTGAAACAACTGACTACTCTTCACGCCTTAGCTTGACTGGTAGTGCCACTGCAAAAGCAACGCCTGTAAAAGCAAGCTACACCATTGTAGCGGATTCCTCATTTGCCCCATTTGAATACCAAGATGAAACTGGTAAATATGTCGGCATCGACATGGAATTGATTAAGGCAATTGCAGAAAACCAAGGTTTTACTATTACCATCCAAAACCCTGGCTTTGATGCAGCCTTGAACGCTGTACAAGCTGGACAAGCTGACGCGGTTATCGCTGGTATGTCTATCACAGACGCCCGTAAAGAGATTTTTGATTTCTCAGATGCCTATTATTCATCAAATATTCTTCTTGCCGTTAAAAATGGTAGCGATATTACTTCCTACGAAGGCTTGAAAGGCAAAACTGTCGGTGCTAAAAATGGTACTGCTTCATACACATTCTTAGAGAGCAACAAAGATAAGTACGGTTATACTCTCAAAGCCTTTGATGAAGCTTCTGGTATGTATGACAGCTTGAATTCAGGCTCTATTGATGCCCTCATGGATGACGAAGCTGTGCTTCTTTACGCTATCCAACAAGGTCGCGACTTTGCAACTCCAATCCCTGGTGAAAAATCTGGCGAGTACGGTTTCGCTGTTAAAAAAGGGACAAACCCAGAGTTGATTGAAATGTTCAACAACGGTATGGCTGCTCTTGTCCAATCTGGTAAGTACGATGAAATTCTTAACAAGTACTTCAATTCTACTGAGGAAACAAGCTCTACTACATCTACTGTTGATGAAACAACCATTGCTGGTCTTTTGAAAAACAACTACGGTCAGTTACTCTCTGGTCTTGGTATCACAATCGGTCTTGCACTTCTTTCATTTGCAATCGCTATTGTTATTGGTATTATCTTCGGTATGTTCGCGGTTAGTCCAATCAAAGCCCTCCGTGTTACTGCATCTGTGTTCGTTGATGTGGTTCGTGGTATTCCTTTGATGATTGTAGCTGCCTTCATCTTCTGGGGTATTCCTAACTTAATCGAATCTATCACAGGTCAGCAATCTCCAATCAACGACTTCGTTGCTGGTACCATTGCCCTGTCCCTCAACTCTGGTGCTTATATCGCTGAGATTGTTCGCGGTGGTATTCAGGCAGTTCCTGCTGGTCAAATGGAAGCCTCACGCAGTTTGGGTATTTCCTACGGTACAACCATGCGCAAGATTATCTTGCCTCAGGCTGGTAAAATCATGTTGCCAAACTTCATCAACCAATTCGTAATCACTTTGAAAGATACAACTATCATCTCTGCGATTGGTTTGGTGGAGCTCTTCCAAGCAGGTAAAATTATTATCGCTCGTAACTATCAGTCCTTCCGTATGTACGCAATCCTTGCCATTATCTACTTGGTAGTTATCACTCTCTTGACGCGCTTGGCTCGTAATCTTGAAAAAGGAGGCAAATAATGGCTCAATTGAAAATTAACGTCCATGACTTGCACAAGTATTATGGAAAAAACGAAGTATTGAAAGGTATTACTGCTAAGTTCTATGAAGGCGATGTTGTTTGTATCATCGGTCCTTCTGGTTCAGGTAAATCAACCTTCCTTCGTACCATGAACTTGCTTGAAACTATCACAAGTGGTCAAGTGATAGTGGATGGATATGATTTGACAGATCCTAAGACAGATGTTGATGTCTTCCGTGCCAATGTCGGCATGGTATTCCAGCACTTCAACCTCTTCCCACACATGACTGTCCTTGATAATATCACTTTTGCACCTATCGAACATAAATTGATGGATAAGGCAGAAGCTGAAAAAGTTGGTATGGAATTATTGGAAAAAGTTGGTTTGGCAGACAAGCGTGACGCCATGCCTGATAGCCTATCTGGTGGGCAAAAACAACGTGTTGCTATCGCTCGTGCCTTGGCTATGAACCCAGACATCATGCTCTTTGATGAACCTACTTCTGCCCTTGACCCTGAGATGGTTGGTGATGTACTCAATGTTATGAAGGACTTGGCAGAACAAGGTATGACCATGTTGATCGTTACTCACGAGATGGGCTTCGCCCGCAAGGTTGCTAACCGCGTTATCTTTACAGATGGCGGTGAATTCCTTGAAGATGGTACTCCAGAACAAATCTTTGACAACCCACAACACCCACGTTTGAAAGACTTCTTAGATAAGGTCTTGAATGTGTAAGCTAAACGAAAAGCCTTTGACTAACAGTCAAGGCTTTTTTTGCATCTCACAATGATTTATAAATTCTTTTTATAGGACCAACCTTTCTTTGTCTTTTCAACAGCTTCAAAGCCACATTTCTCAAATAGTTTACGGGAGCCCGTATTCCAGTCATATATTTCTTCGACAAGTATTTCCACAAAGCCCAGCTCCCTTGCTCGATCAATCATTCGCTGCAATACCTTGGTTCCTATTCCCTTTTTCCAATACCGCTTATCTCCAATGGCAATGGCAAAATCATCTGCAAACAGCGTCACATCACCAATTGGGATAAACTGATTGTCTTCAAAAATTTCAATAAAGTAACATTCGCCATTCGTTGACAAGTATTCATACATGCGATGAAGCAAGTCTGCACTATAAACTTCCCCATCCCCGTCAATGAGCCAGACCAATTCCAAATCTTGATGCCATATCAAAGCAAAATCATGAATCCCATCATATCTACGAAGCCGAATTTGATTGTCAATTTCTAATACTGCCGCCTGCTCTACTCCTTCGATCGCCATGAATATCTCCTTACTAGTTCATCTCGGTAGGTCAATTTTATCACAAATCTGAATAGATGAGAATAGCCATTCCTATTCATCTAGTAATGCAAACATCAAAAGAAGCCTCATTTCGAGGCTTCTTGTTTTATAAAAACAATCCAACTAAAGCCGTAATGATTCCGTAGATAAACATAGGTACGGCAGTTTTCTGCATGATAAATCCTTCTTGACGACGCACTCCGGAAACGGATGAGGCCGCAATGATATTGTTGACACAGGTCATATTCCCCATGGCTCCACCAACTGACTGCATGGCCAAAATGCTAGTCATATTCAGACCCGTTTGCGTGGCGATGGATTGTTGAACACCTCCAAAAATGAGATTGGAAATTGTCGCAGAACCCGAGAAGAAGGCTCCAATGGCACCTAGATAGGAAGCGAAGAGACCCCAATATGGACCAGTTGCTGCTGCCAAGGACATGCCGATAATGGATACCATAGACTGTTCACCATTAAGTAGCATGAATTTTACCATGGTCACACCACCTAGAAGGGCAAAGAAGGGTTCCGACACTTGTTTGGCGGTTTGTCCAATCATCTTCCATACTTGACCTTTCGTACTCGGATAGAGGCTCGATAGGGTCAAAACAATGAGGAAGAAAGGAATGAATGCTGGTGCGTAAAGCAATTCATAAGATTCTGTCGAGCTAGTACCAAATACATTGGCTAATGTGAATTTCAGAGCCTTTGTAATTTCTAGCTTAGCAAAGCCAATATCTGTACTTAAAAGCAGGGCATCCGTTCTCATCAGGCCTTTAATCCCTAGCTGAGGAACACGGGTTATCACCAGTATCAAAACCAAGCAAATCAAGGGAAGAGTAGCCATAAAGAGTTCTTTAGCTGTTACTTGTTCCACAAAATTTTTCTTGTTTTCGACCGAATTTAAGCCAATCTGTTTTTTGGCTAACCAGATTGAAATAAGAAAACCGATTGCTCCTCCCAAAAGAGATGGGAATTCATAGTTGATAGTGGCCAAAAGGGTCATGGGCAGGGCGCAAGCAAAGACTGTCAAATAAATATAGAGGAGATTGGCCTTGATTTGTGACCAAGAAAAGACATAACGAAGGGCAATCAAGGGAATGAGCAAGCCTGCGGTTAAATGAATTAGAGCTGCCTTTAAGCCTAGCTCTCCAATCTGCTGACCGGTCAAACCCAAAGAACCAAATCCAAACCAAGTCGGCGTACCGACAGCACCAAAAGATACAGGAATTGAATTAAAAATCAATACTGCTAGCACAACCTTGATGGGTTCAAATCCCAAAGCAATCAAGATGGGGGCTGCAATTGCTGCGGGAGTTCCAAAACCAGATGCCCCTTCAATCATGAAGGCGAATGCATAACCGATAATCATCATCTGAGCAACAGGATTGGGTGTCAAACTAGACATCCATCTGTTGATGATAGCTTGGTTTCCTGTTTTTCGTTGAAAGTTATTAAATAGCACTGCTCCCATAATCACTGTTATCGGCGTTAGGGTAGCAAAAAAACCTGTGACCAAGCCTGAATTTAACAAGGCAAAATCCGTCTTAAAATACACCAACAAAATCAAATAAACCAAACCTGCAATCGCTGGCAAGGCATAACTGGCTGCCAAACGCATCTTAATCATCAAAAATATCAAGAGAACAATTGGAAAAATACTCAATAAAATATCCATAACATTTTTCATTTCCTTATTTTTTAGCTATTGCTTTAGAGTTCTGTCTAAACACAGCTTCTCTTATTATAACCTAGGCCTAGCGAAAAATGCGTTTGTTTGCTCTCCTGATGAAAGAAAATTCATTTTTTCTTCATTCTTCGACAAGTTTTCCGTACAAAAACAGTATATTGACAAGTTTTTATCGATATGCTATACTAAAACAAATGTAGCAAGCGAGGTAGGGAGAAATGGACAATAAGAAGTAAACTCAAGCTAAGTTTTATACTTATTTAGTAGTTTCCTTGCGTCCATTTTTCTGTTTCTCTATTCCATGAATAGGGTCTTTTTGAGCAGATTTCGACACACTACTAAATAGGTAGTGTGTTTTTTCTTGTAAAGGAGGCCTTATGCTACTAAGCACTCAACATTTATCTCTCGACCATCAAAAAGATTTAAGAACCTTGGTTCAGGACCTAAACCTCATTGTAAACCCCGGCGATAAAATAGCCATCATCGGGGAAGAAGGAAATGGCAAATCCAGTCTACTACTCACCTTAATGGACTCAACTCTTGTCACAGACTACCTACTCCTATCAGGCAATATTCAACGACATTTTCACTCACCAGTCTATATTCCCCAAAGTCTTCCATTGAAAATGGCTGAGCTAACCTTGAACGACTACTTCTTCGGAGATATGGTCAGTGACATTGATTACAGCCTACTCTACCTCTATGCTGAGCAACTCCAGTTTGACAGCGAGCGATTTTCCAGTCAACAATTGATTGAAAGCCTGTCAGGTGGTGAAAAACTAAAAATTCAGTTGATCAAATTACTGTCTATTCCATCTGACATCATCTTTCTAGATGAACCATCAAATGATTTAGATTTGGATACCTTACTTTGGCTTGAAAACTATATCATCACGAGCCCTAACACCATTCTATTTGTTTCTCACGATGAAGATTTCCTCAGTAAAACAGCCACAAAAATCATTCACCTAGAATCGGTTAAAAAGAAAACACTTGCTCAAACCAAAGTTGAAGAATTGGTCTATCAGGACTACGCACAGAAGCGCCAACAAGCCTATCAGAAACAAGTCCAACAGGCTCGGAATGACCAAAAAGAATTTGACAAAGCCATGAATAAGCACCTACGACAAAAATCACAGGTGCGCAATACCTTGCTCAATACCCACGACGCGACCATGGGCCGTCTGATTGCCAAGAAAATGAAAAATGTTCTATCACGCGAAAAACGCTATGAAAGAATGAAGGAAAACCTCACACAAGTTCCTTTTCATGAAGATGCCATTTCCCTCTTCTTCTCAGACATTTCACCACTACCAGTTAGAAAACAAATCTTACACTTAGAAAACTTCCGATTAAAGGTTAACGAGCGACTACTCGTTCAAAACATCCATTTCAACATAAATGGGCAAGATAAGATTGGCATCATTGGACAAAATGGAATTGGTAAATCCAGTTTTCTAAAGCTAATCTATCAAGAACTCAGGCAACGAGCAGATATAAACTTGGGATACATGCCCCAGCGCTATTCAGAAGTCCTTGATGAGTCTAAAACTCCACTTAATTTTTTATTAGAAAACGGCAATCGTGAGCAGGAACAACTAATCTTGACACATCTAGCCAGTCTTCAGTTTACACGCCAAGAAGTTCATCACAGGATCTGTGAACTTTCGGGGGGACAAAAAGCCAAGTTACTCTTGTTAAAAATGGTTCTTGAACAAGCCAATTTTCTCTTATTAGATGAACCCAGTCGAAACTTCTCTCCGACTTCTCAGCCATATATTCGTCAACTATTTGCCGATTATCCAGGTGGCTTAGTCTGCGTATCACACGACAGACGCTTTTTGAAAGAAGTTTGTCAAAGAATCTATCGACTAACTGAGAATGGACTGGAAGAATTAGAGCATCTAGTATAAAATTGTCATTTGAATTAGCTTTGATACATCGCCACTTTCGGCTTGCAGTACTTTACGGAAGTGACTTGCTTCACATGTCTTATTCCTAACCTAGAACAGCCTCTAGGCTGTTCTAACTAACTGCATCTCAGTTCCTTGTCTGAAAACTCTTCATCGACTATGAAAAAAGGAAATTGGGCTATCCAATTTCCTTTTCTAATGATATTTCGGATGTATTCGCCTTACAGCTTATAGTTTATCGAGAGCAAGTTGCAAATCCTCAATTAAATCATTGACATTTTCTAGTCCGATAGAAAGACGGATTTGATTTGGTGTCACACCTGCTGCAATTTGGTCTGCTGGTGCTAATTGAGCGTGGGTGGTTGTAGCTGGATGAACTACCAATGATTTAGCATCTGCAACGTTTGCTAGATTAGAAAAGATTTCTAAACTATCAATAACCTTACGCGCCTCTTCCGCTCCGCCTTTTACTTGGAAAGAGAAAATAGATCCAACACCTTTAGGCAAGTATTTATCCGCCAAAGCCTTATAAGGACTATCTGGAAGTGATGGATAATTGACCGACTCAACATTAGGGTGATTGAGTAAGAAATCTACAATTTTTTCAGCATTAGATACATGACGCTCTACACGGAGAGACAAGGTTTCTAACCCTTGCAAAAGCAAGAAGGCGTTGAATGGAGAAAGGGCAGCACCTGTATCGCGAAGCAATTGTACACGAACTGCTACAATAAATGCAGCAGCACCAATATCACGAGTATAACTTATGTTATGATAGCTTGGATCTTCTTCAACAAATTGCGGAAACTTACCAGATGCCGCCCAGTCAAACTTGCCGCTATCGACAATCACACCACCAATGGTCGTACCATGTCCACCGATAAACTTGGTTGCAGAATGTACCACAATATCTACACCATGTGAAAATACATTAATTAAATAAGGAGTAGCAAAGGTATTATCTGAAACGAGTGGGATATTGTGACGGTGGGCAATGCCTGCCAGTTTTTCAAGGTCAGGAATGTTGATAACAGGATTCCCAAGGGTTTCAATAAATACAAGCTTTGTATTGTCTTGAATGGCAGCTTCTACTGCTTCAAAATCATCAATATCGACAAAACTTGTTGTTATTCCATAACGTGGAAGAGTTTCTTTGAATAGGTTAAAAGTCCCACCATATAGTGTCATTGCCGCCACAATGTGATCACCAGCATGCGCTAATGCTAGAATAGTGTATGTGATGGCTGCCATTCCTGAAGAAGTGGCCAAGGCACCAATACCACCTTCTAAAGCTGCTACACGATTTTCAAAAGTAGAGACCGTCGGATTAGTGATACGAGTATAGATATTCCCTGATTTACGCAAGGCAAATAAATCTTCTGCTTCTTGAGCATCTTCAAAAACATAGGAAGTGGTTTGATAGATGGGTACAGCACGTGATTTTGAAGCAGAATCAACCTCTTGTCCTGCATGCAATTGAAGGGTTTCAAACGAAAATTCTCTAGTCATAGTGATAGCTCCTTTAGGCTTTTTCTGTATTCTACCTTATTTTTTCCATCTTGACTAATACTTTTTCTATGCAAAAAGGTATAGTTATTAGCTATATCTGTTACCACTTAAGAATAACTTTTGTCTGATAAATAGAAATAACACTCTATATTACCACCAACTACTTTAAGATGATACCAACCGCTATAAAACTTACATTCGTTCGCGCAACTTTTCAACGAAGAGATAGGCTGCTGGGCAGATAAGAGTATTTTTTATGGTTAGATTGTTGATTTGGTAAATCTTCTTCCGATCAGTATGTGGAAATTCTCGGCAGGCTTTAGGACGAGCGTCATAAATGCTACAGAGATTATCACCTCCAAGGAATGGACAGGGCATGGATTGAAACACCTTATCGCCATCCTCATCCACGCGTAAATACATATCCTCAAAAACAGGTAATTTCATGCGCAAATGCTTGGCAATTCGAGTAATATCAGCTTCTGTAAAAAGCGGGCCCAAGGTCTTGCAGCAATTGGCACACTCTGTGCAGTCAATTTCCGAAAAAACTTCCGCATGGATATCTTGAACAATTCTATCCAGATTTTTGGGCGCTTTCTTCTTTAGATTGGCTAGAAATTTTCGGTGTTCTCCCTGTTTCTGCTGGGCTAGTTGCTTGTATTTTTCGATATCTACAGTCATAAACTCTCCTTTTCGACCTCTATTATACCACAAACAAGCTTTTCAGCTCTGCTATTTTTCCAAAGGCTTATGGGGCGAAAATCCTGCGGGAAACTTCAGCCACGGGCAGACCGATGATGGTATGAATATCCCCTGAAATGCCCGCCACAAAGCGTGGATCCAGCTCTTGAATACCGTAGGCACCTGCCTTATCGAGTGGCTGTTTTTCATGAATATAAGCTTGGATGTCTTCCTCAAGCGCTGGATAATAGTCAACAAAATCAATCCGTGCCAGCGTATAAAAAACATCCAGTGAATGACTTGTCCGTAGGCAGACAGATGTTACTACGTGATGGCTTTTTCCAAAATAGGAACGTAACATTGTTTCAGCTTCTGTTAAATCTTGAGGCTTATTAAAAATTCGACCATCTGAAACAACAATGGTGTCTGCAGAAATGTAGAGCTGACCTGATACCAAATCCATATCCGATTTAGCTTTGGAAATTTCACAACAAGTTTTTGCAGCTCGAGTGAGAAAATCATCTGTAGCGAATTGTTTCATAAAATGTTCTTCGATACCACGCTCATCCACTTTGACTGAAGCGATCTGTGGTTGTAAAAATCCTAATAATTGTTTACGACGTGGGGAGTTGCTAAGTAGAATGTAAGAACTAATCTGCTCACGACTCCCTTCTTTTTGATAGTTAAATACAGTTTGCATATTTCCTCCAGTCAAAAACAGAGTCCTAAGACTCTGTTTCTGTCATTTGATTTGATTAGTTTACTTTACGACGTCGAACAGACACTGCAAGTCCAGCAAGACCAAGGCCAAATAGACTAAGTGCTAGGCTTGATTGGTCACCGGTATTTGGCAGGTTAGCAGCTGAGCGAGTAGCTGTATTTTCCTTAGCAACTGGGGCACCAGCAGCCAAAACTGGTTTAACAATTACAGATGCTTGCCGACTTTCTGTCACATGTGTCAGTGTTTGACCACCAGTTTGTGCATCTTTTTGTGTAGATGGAGCCGTTGGTTTTTCTACTGGTTTAACAAGTGTTTCTGGATTTGACTTAGCATCAGTTGGGTCAGTTTCTGCCAATACTTCAATATAGTCTGGGTAGTTATCACCATCTGTATCTAAAGTTGAGTTCACAGAAACTAAACGAGAGTTTGGATTAACAACTTCATAGACGGTTAAGTCAGCGGTTTTCAAATACTCAGCGAATACACTATCCATTGATGGACCTTCTTCACGAGCGCCACCAAGCATAGTGTAGCCATCACCACCAGCTGCTAAGAAGTCATTGGTTGCTAGGTAATAGGTTTTAGCAGGATCCAACTCTTCGTAGAGGCCTGTTTCAGGATTGAGGATACCAATCAAGAGAACGCGTTGGTCAGCTGGTAGGGTTGTATCATAGAATACTTGGGCACCTGAGATGTGCAAGAAACCACCACTTGCTTCCAAGAGTGGAAGTCCATTTTCATCCAATACAGGAGCGCCTGTTTCCTTATCAGCCTGCAAGGTTGCAGACAAAGACTTGGCAAACATATCAGCAATCTGTTGACCAGTCACAGTGATTTGAGAAACAATATTACCAAATGGCAAGACAGCAATAATATCACCTTTTGTGACAGGCTGGTCTTTAGCAATGGTTGCACGAATACCACCGCCGTTTGTCACAGCAAGGCTAGTTTTATTAGAGAAACCTGTTTGACCATAAGCGTAAATGGCATCTGTCACCGCATTCCCCAAGTTTGTTTCACGGACACGGACGTTTGAACGTTCACCGTTCAATTCAACTGGATTGTTGGCAATAACAACTTGTGCATTTTCAGCTTCGTACTTGGCTTTGATTTCAGCCACAAGCGCCTCAATTTTTGCATTTGGTGTCACATTCTTAGCATCGGCAGCAGAAATCAGACCTGCTTCAGCTAGCAACTGATTTGATTTCAAGGTTACCTTACCAATGTTGTTCAAGTATGAACCTGTTTGGTTGTAGGTAACATTATTTCCATAGGTTGTTGACTCAACTGTATGAGAATGTCCGTCGATAACAATAACACGTTTACCAGCCAACTTGCTATTTTCAGAAAGCGCCTGAGCAAGTGTTGAACCTCTCCATTCCACAGGAGTTGTTGTATCAACACCCAGGTGAGCAAGGATGATATAGTTGTTATAAACACGGTTATCAGCCAAGGCACGTGCTTCTACTTCGTCAATGACCTTGTTTACCTCAGTGATTGGATCCGCAAAAGTAACGCCTTCAACGTTTTTAGGGTGTGTCTTCGTAGCTGTTTCAGGTGTTGTCACTCCGATCACGACAAACTCATCACCAACTACAGTTGGAGTTTTATCAACAATGGTTGAAGCTTCAAAAAAACGAACTCCATCAACATAAGTATTGGCACTTAAAAGTGGGAAATTCAAGGTTTCTTTGTACTTGATAGCCTGTTCCATACCAAAGTCAAATTCATGGTTACCAACAGCCATAGCATCGTATCCAACCTCATTCATGATATTGGCACGATCTTCACCCTTGGTCGAGTTAGAAATTGGCAAACCTTGGAAGGCATCGCCAGCGTCTACAACGATGGTATTTTCAACTTTTGCACGCTCTTCTTCAATGACAGCTGCAGCCTTGGCATCACCGATAACGCCAGAACGGGTATCTTCAAGAATACGACCGTGTACATCATTAGTATGAATAATGACTGCTTCTACAGTTTCTTCTAAAGCAGTTGGAGCCGATGTTGTTGTTTCAGATGCGGTAGTTTCTGCTACAGTCGCATCTTGTACTGTTGAAGTTGTTGTCTCTGTTGTTGGAGTCGTTTCAGCAGCTTGAACCTGTTGAGCCAAGACGAATGGTGCTAACAAGAGCGTAGACATAACTGGCAATAAGAAATCTTTCTTTATCATAAATTGACCTTTCTTGTACTAAATTTACAAGTCTATTATACACTTATTTAATAAAAATAGAAACATTAAAATCGCTTACACAAAACTATCGTTCAGAAAAAGCGAATTAGTTACCCAATCCGCTTCCTTCTTATTTCTCAAACACAATTTTACCATCCGAAATCGTATAATGAACCTCTCCCTTCAATCGATCACCAATGAATGGAGAATTAGCTGATTTGGAAGCAAAATCTGCTGTGACCAAACGGTCTGCATTTGGGTCAAAAATGACCAAGTCGGCAGGTCCATTTTCTGCAAGATGACCAGCATCAAGACCATAGAGTTTGGCTGGATTAATAGTCATTTTCTCCAACAATTGCACGAGTGTCAGATGCCCTTCTTCCACCAGATGCGTCAAACCAAGTGAAAGCGAGGTTTCCAAGCCTGTCATTCCTGAAGGAGCTTGCGTAAGATCCTCTACATTTTTCTCATCTGCGTGATGAGGAGCATGGTCCGTCGCAATGACAGAGATAACACCAGATTTCAACCCATCAATCACAGCCAAGCGATCACTTTCTAGACGTAGAGGCGGGTTCATCTTAGCATTGGCACCTTTTGTTAGAAGTAAGTCCTCAGTTCGTGAAAAATGTTGGGGTGCTACTTCTGCCGTGACGTTTGCTCCGAGACCTTGAACAAATTCAACCACCTTGACCGACTCGGCTTTGGATAGATGCTGGATATGAACACGCGCACCCGTTTCATAGGCAATCATGACATCGCGAGCGACCATGCTGTATTCTGCTACGCCAGTTGCTCCACAAACATGAAAATGTTTTTCAGCTACTTGCTCGTTGAGTCCCAAGACACCATTCAGGTCAGGGTCTTCTTCATGCAGACTGATGAGACAGCCCTGCTCTTTGGCTAATTTCATAGCTTTTCTAACCACGCCAGCATTTGTCAAAGGAATACCATCATCCGAGAAGGCTACCGCACCAGCCTCTAGTAAGGCAGGAAAATCGGTCAGATGTTGACCATCAAATTGATTGGTGATGGTTGCTACACTGTAAATGTGAATGGCTTCTTTTTTGGCAGATTCTAAGACTTCTTTCAGAGTTTCGACAGTCGAAATCGTCGGACTGGTGTTGGCCATCATAACTACGGACGTAAAACCACCCGCAGCAGCAGCCAAGGCTCCAGTATGGATATCTTCCTTGTGGGTCTGACCTGGCTCACGAAAATGCACATGAACATCGACCAAACCTGGTGCAACCACCAAACCTGTCGCATCAATAACCTGCTCCACATCTTCCGAAATCGATTCAGCAATCTTGACTATTTTCTTGCCGTCAATCAAAAGATCACATACTTTATCTAGACCAGATTGTGGATCGACGACACGACCATTTTTTACTAATAACATTCGACTTCTCCTTTTAACAGCCAACTGCTTTTAACGCAGCCAGTCAATTTCTGAACTTCCTTTTGAATGTAAAAAGGCATTTGCTTTTGAAAATGGCTTACTTCCGAAAAATCCTCGGTAGGCTGATAGAGGGCTTGGGTGAGCTGATTCGACAATCAGATGGTTGGGATTGGTAATCAATGCCTTTTTCTTACGAGCATAAGCTCCCCAAAGAATGTAGACGACAGGCTGGTCTAAGCTATTGATCACCTTGATAATAGCATCTGTAAACGGTTCCCAGATTTGCCCTGCATGCCCATTGGCCTGACCAGCTGGCACAGTCAAACAAGCATTGAGCAAGAGAACCCCCTCTTCCGCCCAACCTGTCAAATCGTGGTCCTGTTTCACCCCGATATCATCTGCCAATTCCTTGAGGATATTTTGGAGAGATGGCGGAGCTGGTACCGTGTTTGGTACAGAGAAGGACAAGCCTTGAGCCTGACCAGGTCCGTGATAGGGATCCTGCCCCAAAATAACCACCTTAACCTTATCTAATGCCGTCGTCTGAATGGCTGCAAATACCTTCTCACGAGGCGGGTAAACTGTCCCACTTGCATAAACTTGGTCCAAAAACTGATTGATTTTGCCGAAATAATGTTCGGGCAACTGTTCCTTAATCAATTCATGCCAGACTGAATGTTCCATACACAACTCCTAGTTAGAACTTTTTTCTTTGACAATATACACTGGGCGTTTCTTGGTTTCCAAGAAAACTTTTGCCAAATATTTACCAAGAATACCGATAGTCATCAATTGCAAACCACCTAAAAATAGGATGATACAAATAGTCGACGGCCAGCCAATTGTAGGATCTCCGAACACCAAGGTTTTAACCACTACAATCACCATCAAGACCAAGGACAGCAAGAAGGTGAAAAATCCTGTATAGGAAGCAATATTAAGCGGTGTATCTGAAAAATTGATAATCCCTTCAATCGAGTAGGAAAGTAATTTCCAGAATGACCAACTTGTTTGACCAGCCACGCGCTCAACATTCTTGTACGGAAGATATTCTGTTTCAAATCCTACCCAGGCAAAAATTCCCTTTGAAAAACGATTGTATTCAGAAACTGACAAAATGGCATCCACCATATGGCGACGCATAAGACGAAAATCACGCGCACCGTCTACCACATCGACATGGCTAATCTTATTCATCAATTTATAGAATAATTTTGCAAAAAAGCTACGAATTGGTGGCTCGCCATCTCGACTGACACGACGGGTTCCCACACAGTCCAAGTCTGCATTAGCTTCAAGCATGGCCTTCATCTCTATCAACATCTCAGGCGGATCCTGTAAATCAACATCCATAACGGTCACTAAGTCGCCTGTAGCGGCCTGCAAGCCTGCGTAGAGGGCAGCTTCCTTTCCAAAATTTCTTGAAAATGATAGGTAGCGAACAGCTTGGTCTTGACCAGACAACTGACGCAAGGCTTTTAAAGTGCCATCCTTAGAACCATCATTGACAAAAATATACTCAAATTTTTCCCCCATTTCCTTACGAACCTTTTCCATGGCCTCGTAAAAATAGGGAATTGCCTCTTCTTCATTAAAACAAGGCACGATAACTGAAATCATGTATTTCTCCTCATACGGTCAATTTGTATGTCAAACATACTTAGAAACCATTATACCATTTTAGAAGATAAGTTCCCAGAAATCGTGCGTTTGAACATGACTACTTAATCTTCTAACCAAGTTTCTTGGTTTTGGCGGAACTTCTTGAGCAAGGTCAAGCCATCAGCATTGATATAGCCCTGTACTTTTGCGACCTTGATAAGTTCGGAGTAATTGCTGAGCGTTACCAATTTGACGCCAGCATTGTCAAAATTGCGCTCTGCTTTTGGTAATTCATAAGTGAAAATGGCCACCACACCGATAACATCTGCCCCTTCGCGCTCTGCCGCTGCAACAGCGTCCAGTACAGATCCACCTGTTGAAATCAAATCTTCAATGACCACCATTTTTTGTCCCTTGACAATGCGACCTTCCAACTGATTACCAACCCCATGTTCTTTTGGTTTGCTACGAATATAGGCAAAAGGCAAATTCATACGGTCAGCAATGATAGCCCCGTGTGGAATACCTGCTGTCGCAGTACCTGCAATAACTTCGACTTCTGGAAATTCTTCTTCGATACGCTGAACAAAGCCATCTTCAATCAAGTTCCGTGTTTCAGGATAAGAGAGGGTAATGCGATTGTCTGTATAAATCGGAGATTTAATACCTGATGCCCATGTAAATGGCTTTTCAGGACGCAGATGAACTGCCTTAATATCCAATAAGTGTGATGCGATTTCTGTTGCTAATGTCATTATAGACCTCCTTTTAAATGCGTGCCTTCTCTACATGACCATCCCGCCGAATAGCCTTGTATCCACCTAAAAATGCTGGTTCTATTCGTGAACCCTTGTCACCTTTATAGCCATTTAACACTAAGTTTGGTGAAAAATGCTCAACTTTACCATCATCAAAACGGTACTTAAAACCATCAAAAAATAAATCCTTTGAAATAATCTTTCCCATATCTTCTCCTCGATTCTTAAATCAATCCATTTATCAAAGAAAGACCCATTACCTCATTTGAATCATACACGACACCATTCTTCTTTGATTGCCAAATAGGTTTCATAAGGATCTTCAGATTTTGTAATTGGGCGACCTACTACGATGTAATCACTACCAATTCGAGCAGCATCTGCTGGTGTCATGACTCGTTTTTGATCACCGATTTCTCCACCACTTGGCCGAATTCCAGGTGTCAGACAAACAAATTCGGGATTTGTAGCTTCTTTTATGAGTTTCACTTCATGAGCGGAACAGACAACTCCGTCTAAACCTGCTTCTTGAGTCTTTTGGGCATAATGTACTACCGCATCCTGTAAGCTGGTTTGAATATTCTGGTCCTTTCTCATCTGCTCTTCAGAAGTTGAGGTCAACTGAGTAACAGCGATTAAAATCGCATCCTCCCCCAATCCTCTACGAGCCGCCTGCATCATCTCCACACCACCAGCAGCGTGAACATTTGTCATATCCACACCGAGTTTTGCCAAGACTCGCATCGCAGACTCAACGGTATTGGGAATATCATGGAGTTTCAAGTCTAAGAAAATACTGTGACCGCAGTCTTTCAAATAGTGAATGATATCAGGACCTTCCGCATAGTATAGTTCCATTCCTACCTTTACAAATAGTTTTTCTTGGCTAGGAAACTGTTCTAGGAATGTTTGCACTTCTGTTCTGCTTGCAAAATCTAGGGCAATAATTGGTCGACTCTCTTTCATAAAATCCTTTCAAATATGCATAAAAACCCTGCCAATTGAGACAGGGTTGTACACGAAGTCAGCCTGAAAAATACATTTTCAAGCAATTTACATGACACCTTCCCAGCCTCTCTGGACATAGTTAAAGGACGATGTTACTCTAATAATACTATTTTATTTTATTTTTGTCAACGCTTACCCAAGCTTTCTCTAACTTCTTGGCGTAAATTTTCTAAGGTGTCAATCCCATAAACATCCATACGTTTTGGTAAATCCTTGATAATGGTTGGACAGGCAAATGGGTCTGTAAAGTTGGCCGTTCCAACCCCAATGGCTGAAGCTCCAGCAATCATCATCTCTAAAGCCTTGTCAGCCGAATCTACACCACCCATTCCGATGATTGGCAGCGTGGTCATCTGTGCCACCTGACGAATGAGCTTTAGGGCAACTGGAAAGACCGCTGGACCTGACATACCTCCTGTACCATTTGCCAAGATTGGCTGGCGATTTTTTAGATTAAAACGCATGCCAACCAAGGTGTTAATCATGGTCAAACCGCTGGCTCCAGCATCCTCGGCCGCCTTTGCCAAGAGGCTAATATCTGCCACGCTCGGTGTTAATTTGACATAGACAGGCACAGAGGAGGCTTCTACCGCAGCCTTTACAGCATCGTAGGCCAATTCTGGCACCTGACCAATTAGCAGACCATTGTTGCCATGGTCCACATTTGGACAGGAAATGTTCAACTCGATGGCTTTTACATTTGGAGCTTGTGAAATTTTCCCTGACACATAGGCATATTCTTCATTGGAAAAGCCTGCCACGTTGGCAATGATGGGCAAGTCTGGGAAATGCTGCTCAAGCCATGGTAGTTTTTCGGATAAGACCGCGTCAACACCCGGATTTTGAAGTCCAATGGCATTGAGCATACCTGCCGGCGTTTCAGCTACACGGGGAGTCGCATTGCCATAACGAGGATACCGAGTAGTAGCCTTAATCATAATGGAGCCAAGCTGGTTGAGGTCATAATAGTCCGCATACTCCTGACCAAAACCGAAGCAACCAGATGCTGGAATGATTGGATTTTTCAAGTCCAAGCCTGGCAAGGAAATGGATAATCGTTCTTTCATCTCAACCTCCTATAACATCAGACTGCCGGTTGCAAAGACAGGTCCTTCTTTGCAGACACGCTTATTCTCATGTTCTTGCCCCTGCTTTGGTTTGACAACACAGGCATAGCAAGCCCCCATCCCGCAGGCCATGCGGGCTTCTAGGGAGATGTAGGCATAGGGATGGTCCTGAAAACGTTGGTCAACATAATTCATCATAGCAGGTGCTCCACAGGAATAAATGGCAGCAAACTCATTTGTCAGTTCTTCAACGACCGTTGCGACATTCCCCATACGCCCATAGGAACCATCATCCGTTGTGACATAGACCTGACCGAATTGAGCCAATTCTTCTTCCAAAATGACTGCCTCTTTTGTGGCGAAGCCAATGACTGACGTGACCTTGACACCACGGAGCGCAGCCTGTTTGGCTACTTCCACCAAGGGAGGAACACCGATTCCCCCTCCAATAATGAGAATATGGTCACCTGCTTGAAGAAAGTCCACTTCAAATCCTTTCCCAAGAGGTCCCATGACATCTACATGCTGTCCGACCGTCATCTCAGAAAAGACTTTCGTCCCCTGACCTTCCACTCGATAAATAATCCTACATTGAGAGTTGCCTTTATCAATCTCAGAAATAGAAATTGGTCTTCTCAAAAGCATGGAATCATCAGGAATACGAAGATGGATAAACTGCCCCATCTTCATATCCTGAACCATCTCACCCTGCAAGGTCATAGCAAAAATACGTGGGGCAAGTTGGACTTGGTCAACCAGTATCATCTGTTCTTTTAAAATCATCTTTTCTCCTATTCTATGAAACACAGAAAATAAGAAAGTCGACATAGAGAAAAAAACCTTGCTGGCTAGCAAGGTTACACGAAAAGAAGGCAGTATCTGCCCTATTTATCACGTTCCCTTCTTCGCCTCTCTGGACTCAGTTAAAGGATATATTTTCAGCATTATACATTTTTTAGAATTATTTGTCAAATCATGATACAATAGAGATATGAGAATTCAACAATTATACTATATTATTAAAATCGCAGAAACTGGCAGTATGAATGAGGCTGCCAAACAACTCTTCATCACCCAGCCCAGTCTTTCCAATGCCGTCCGCGATTTGGAAAAGGAACTTAGCATCAAGATCTTCTTCCGCAATTCCAAGGGGATTACCTTGACCAAGGATGGTATTGAATTTCTTTCCTACGCCCGCCAGATCGTCGAACAGACTGAACTCCTCGAGGATCGTTATAAAAATCCAAATGCTAAACGCCAACTCTTCAGTGTATCCTCTCAACACTATGCCTTTGTTGTCAATGCTTTCGTATCCCTCTTAAAAGATACGGACTTGGAAGATTATGAACTCTTTCTAAGGGAAACGCGGACCTGGGAAATTATCGATGACGTCAAGAATTTTCGCTCAGAAATCGGCGTCCTTTTCCTCAACCATTTCAACCGAGATGTTTTGCTAAAGCTCTTGGACGACAATCGTCTATCCTACACCCATCTTTTTACTGCCAAGCCCCACGTTTTCGTCAGCAAGACAAATCCACTGGCACAGAAGAAATCGATAACTTTGGACGAATTAGCTGATTTCCCTTATCTTAGCTACGAGCAAGGTATCCACAACTCTTTCTATTTTGCTGAAGAAATATTGGCACAAGAGCACCACAAGAAATCAATTGTCGTTTCTGACCGTGCCACCCTTTTTAATCTACTGATTGGTCTAGATGGCTATACCATTGCAACCGGTATCCTCAATTCTAATCTCAATGGAGATAACATTGTTTCAATTCCTTTAGAATTTGATGATAAAATCGAATTGGTCTATATCCAACATGAAAAAGCTATGCTATCAGACATGGGCGAAAAATTTATCAACCACCTTCTGGAAGAAGTTAAATTTGGCAAGAAGTAAATACAGATTTATATAGACAAACTCCAAATAATATGTTATAATATATTCATGAAAGCTTTTGAAAAGAAATTTGAAATATTTCAATTTCTGCATGGGAAACGCTTTCATTTTTTTTATATCTATGTTATAATTTGCTTATAATATATATTAAGGAGTGGTTAGATGGCTCAAAATAAAATGTTAGCTATGATTCTTGCTGGTGGACGTGGAACACGTCTAGAAGGTTTGACCAAGAAAGTCGCTAAACCTGCGGTCGCATTTGGAGGAAAATATCGTATTATCGATTTCCCTCTCAGTAACTGTGCCAACTCAGGTATCGATATTGTCGGAGTTTTAACCCAGTACGAACCTGTCCTCTTGAACTCTTACGTTGCTCAATCACAACGTTGGGGCTTGGATGTGCAAGGTTCTGGTGTCTTTGTCCTTCCCCCAAGTGAGAAGATTGAAGGCTTTGGTCTGTACAAAGGTACTGCTGACGCTATCACCCAAAACATTGACTTTATTGATTTGAACGATCCTGAATATGTCTTGATCTTGTCAGGTGACCACATCTACAAGATGAACTATGACAAGCTCCTTGACACCCACATTCAGAAAAAAGCAGATGCAACCATCGCTGTTATCGAAGTGCCAATCAAAGAGGCTTCTCGCTTTGGTATCATGAATACTGACGAAGACTATCGTATTGAGGAATTCGAAGAAAAACCTGCAAATCCTAAGAGCAACTTGGCATCCATGGGTATCTATATCTTCACTTGGAAGACCTTGAAAAAGTATCTCCAAGAGGATGATAAATCTGAAACATCTTCACACGACTTTGGTCATGACATCATTCCTAAATACTTGGAAGACGGTCGTACCCTTATCGCCCATCCATTCCGTGGCTATTGGAAGGACGTTGGTACCGTTAACAGTCTTTGGGAATCAAACATGGACTTGATTGACCACGCTGGTGACTTGGATCTTTCAGACCGTTCATGGAGAATTTACTCAGAAGACAAGGGCTCTCCAGCTCAAGTAATCGGTGCTACCGCAACTGTTAAGTCAGCCTACATTGACAAAGGGGCTATCATTGACGGCTATGTAGAACACTCTGTCATTTCAACTGATGTTCAGGTTCATAAAGAATCTGTTGTGAAAAACTCCGTCCTTCTTCCTGGTGCTATCATCGGTGAGGGAGTTGAGCTAGACTATGTCATCGTTGCTGAAAACATTAAGATTGCGGATGGAACGAAGCTCTCTGGTGACGCTGATAATATCCTCTTGATTGATAAGAATGTAACCAAGTAAGAAAGGATTGCTATGTTAAGAAACACTCTAGGAATTGTAAATATTGAAGGAAACAATGTACACTTTGGTGACGTAATGGAACATCGTGGCGTACAAGCCTTTGGTTTTTTGGGACGCTATCGACTAATTGACTTCGTTCTATCAAATATGTCAAACTCAGGTATTACAGAGTTCCAAGTTTATATGCCTGTTCGTATGCGCTCAACTATCCAGCACGTTGGTACAGGTAAACACTACAACATCAACAGTAAACGCGGTTCTCTTCGCCTGCTCAACAGTGTAACAGACCCAAACTCTGTTTACCAACATGATATCAATGCATTTTCTGATAACCTTCATTTCATTGAAAACTCAACCAAAGAACATGTTTTGATTGCTCCTTCTTACTTCATCTACAGCCAAGATTTTACCAACGTCATGGAAGAACATGAGAAAACAGGTGCAGACATTACGGTTCTCTACAAGAATATTACCGATGCAAAAGAAAACTTCATCGGTTGCCAAACCTTAAAATTTGATGATAACAAGCGTGTAGTGGCCTTTGAAGAAAACCATGGTAAATATAAAAACCGTCCTGTTTCATTAGAAGCCTACATCATGAAACGTACAACCTTTATCGAGTTGATCAAACGTGCCAACAAAGTTTCATCACTCTACTGGTTGAAAGATATTCTTCGTGATACAGTAGATCAATACAAAATCATGGGCTATGCACACCGTGACTTTGTCGCTTGTATCAATAATGTTGAATCTTATTTCAAAACTCAGATTGATTTGATTGACCGTGATACTCGTAAACTACTTTTCAAGAATGACTGGCCAATTCATACGCAAACAAGTGATTCTTCTCCTACTCTTTATGGTCCTTTAGCAGAAGTCAAACGCAGTTTGATTGCCAATGGTGCCAATATCAATGGTCAGGTAGAGAACTCCGTGATTGACCGCGATGTGATTATTGAAGAAGGTGTTGTTGTCAAGAACTCAATCATTCTCAATGGTGTAACTATCAAGAACGGTACTACCATTGAAAATGCCATCATTGACAAGTCGACAAAGATTGTTCATTCTACAGATATCAAGGGTAGTGAATCAAATCCTGCCTACATCAAAGCACATCAAATTATCTAGGAGACCTCATGACAAAAAAATCTGTTCTTTTTGTAGCATCTGAAGGACTTCCATTCATCAAGACTGGTGGTTTAGCCGATGTAATCGGTTCCTTACCTAAAGAATTGGTAAAGCAGGGGTTGGATGTCCGAGTGGTACTTCCACTGTATAAGAAAATTGCTATCAATAACCATGCTGATTTTGATTATGTATCTAGTTTTGATGTTCGTGCTGGTGATATTCAGTCCATGGCCAATGTCTACTCCCAAGTGATTGATGGAGTAACCTTCTACTTTATTGAACATCGTGATTTCTTTGAGCGCGATGAATTGTATGGATACGACGATGATGCCATGCGCTTTGGTTATTTCCAACATGCTACTTGTCGTCTACTAGAAGCTCTCAACTACTTCCCAGATGTCATTCATACACATGACTGGCATACTGCTGCGCTTCCATTCCTCTGCCGTACTTTCTACAGCTACCGTGAGGAATTCCGTGCTATCAAGCATGTCTTCACCATTCACAACTTAGCTTTCCAAGGGATTTTCCATAAGCAAGCCCTTTGGTCAGCTCTAGGTATGGACTACAGCTACTACTTAGATGGAATTGCTCGTTTCCATGACGAGTGCATTTCCTTTATGAAATTGGGTATCTTGTATGCGGACAAGGTAACAACCGTTTCAGATACCTATGCGCGTGAAATTTTGACCGAAGAATTCGGCGAAAACATGCAGCACGTTCTCGAACTTCGCAAACATGACTTGGTCGGTATTGTCAATGGTATCGATTACGATAGCTGGGATAGTCAGACAGATACATACCTCGTAAAAAATTATAGTCTTGAAACAATTGCAGACAAAAAATCCAATAAATTGGCCTTGCAAGCTCAGTTTGGACTTCCACAAGATGAACATGTCTTGATGATTGGTATTGTATCTCGTTTGACCTGGCAAAAAGGTTTCTATCTCTTAACTGAGGTGCTCAGCCATCTGCTTCAAGCCCACGTTCAATTTGTTATCTTGGGCAATGGCGAAGCAGATGTTGAAAATGCCTTTAACCATTTCAAACACGCTTATCCTGAAAAATTCGCCTTCTACCGTGGCTACAATGAACCACTTGCCCACCAAATTTATGCAGCAAGTGACCTCTTCCTCATGCCATCTATGTTTGAACCGTGTGGCATCAGTCAGTTGATTTCTATGCACTATGGTACGCTTCCATTGGTTCGTGAAACAGGCGGTTTGGTAGATACGGTGACACCTTATCATATCGACAGCAAAGAAGGTACTGGCTTTACATTTGGTGGTCGTGATGCCTACAATATGCGACAAGTCTATGATTTGGCACTTCAGACCTACTATGACCGTCCAGAAGACTGGTATTCTATGGTTAAACAAGCTATGGAACGTGATTTCAGTTGGACTGCTTCCGCTGAGAAATACATCTGGCTCTACCGTGAAATTAGTGGCTAGGTGAGATTTGACAACAAACGGAAGGGGAGTGCGACCAAGGTCCACTCCTTTTCAACAAGGAGATTGCTATGACAGAATTTACTGATTTGGATTTATACTATATGAATTCCGGTGAGCACACCACACTATACGAGAAAATGGGGGCTCATTTAATAAAGGAGCGTAATAAAATCCTTGGCACCCAATTCCGTGTCTATGCTCCAAATGCAAGAGAAGTTTTCTTGGTTGGAAACTTTAACGACTGGCAACGTAGCCATCCAATGCAATGGGAAATTGATGGTGTTTTTCAACTCTATGTAGAAGGTTTAAAATCACTTGAAGATTATAAGTACCTCATTATAACCCACGATGGACGTGAAATTTACAAGGCTGACCCTTATGCATTTTTCAGCCAAGTGCGTCCAAACACTGCGTCTACAACCTACAACTCTCGTTATAAGTTTAAAGACGATGTCTGGATGTATCATCGTGTCAACTATGACTTTAAGGAGCAACCTGTTTCTATCTACGAAGTTCACCTTGGTTCTTGGAAGCAAAAATTTGCTAATAAAAACGAAGGCGGTGCACCACTTGAGGCCTTCAATAGTTACAAAGAAATTACACCGCTTCTCATTGAGCATGTCAAAGAGAATAACTATACCCATATCGAACTGTTACCAATTACTGAGCATCCTCTAGATGCTTCTTGGGGATATCAGGTTACCGGTTATTACAGCCCAACTAGTCGCTATGGTAAGCCAGATGAACTTAAATATCTGGTTGATCAATGTCACCAGGCTGGCATTGGTGTCATTCTTGACTGGGTCCCACTACATTTCTGTAAAGATGCCCATGGTCTCTATCAGTTTGACGGTAGTTGGCTCTACGAATATCCGAATGAGCACGACCGCGAAAATCACCAGTGGGGTACCGCAAACTTTGATTTGGGTAAAGGTTTGACACGTTCGTTCCTTCTCTCAAACCTAAAATATTGGTTGGAATACTTCCACTTTGATGGGATCCGAGTTGACGCTCTGTCCTACCTTCTCTACTGGCGTGGTGAAACGGAAGATGACAAGATTAACCATGGAGCCATTGATTTTATCAAACGTGTCAACGCCATGGTTCACACCGACTATAAGGGCGTCATGATGATTGCAGAAGATTCGTCAAGCTTCCCTAAAGTAACTCATTCCCTTGAAGAAGGTGGTATCGGTTTTGATATGAAATGGGATTTGGGTTGGATGAATGACACGCTCAAGTTTGTAGAACGTCCGTCTGTCTATCGTAAATACCATTCAAATGAAATTACTTTCGGTATGTACTACAACCAAAATGAGCAATTCCTCTTGCCCTTATCTCATGACGAGGTTGTCCATGGAAAACTCTCTATCATTGATAAAATGAATGGGGAATATGAAGACAAGTTCCACTTGGCCCGTGTCTATTACAGCTTCTATTTTGCCCATCCTGGTAAAAAATTGCTCTTTATGGGTAATGAATGGGGCCACATCCGTGAATGGCATGAGTACACCGAAATGGATTGGAATTTACTAACTTATCCAACTCACTCTAGTTTCTACCAGATGATGAATACCTTGTCTACTTTCTATCGTGAGCACGATGCTTTTTGGAAGTATGATTACCAGGCCTATGACAAAGGATTCCAGTGGGTCAAAATTGACAGCGAAGCTAGTCTATATGCCTTTTCACGCATGAGTGATGACCAAGAAATCTTGACCATTCATAATTTTAACGACCAAGAATTGTTCGATGTCCACTTGGATTTGCCTAATAATAGCGAATACAAACTCGTCTTTTCATCCAATGCCATTCCAATGGAAACATTCAGCCTCTTTCCTAATGAAAATGGGGCTACAATAACCGTTCCACGATTGACTAGTCTGTATTTAGAGCGGGTGAAATAAGAACATGTAAAGAATGAAGTTCAAAAACTTCATTCTTTTTTGCATGAAAAAACAACCACCGTTTCCGATGATTGTTTGTCTGACTTATTCAACAGCTGTATAAGTTGCTGCTTTTTCAAGGAAGGTATCAAATTCGCCACTTGCTTTCACTTGAGCGATGACCTTGTCAATCTCAGCTTTTAGCTCTGCACTTCCTTTTGGAAGGGCGATAACTTTTGAATTCTCGTCAATAGTTGGAAACTGTGCTGATGCAATTGCAAGGTCACTGTTTTGTGAAACATAGCCTGCTGCTACTGGTGAATCCATCAAGACAGCTTCTACCTTACCTGTCTTCAATTCATTAACTGCTTCACCCATTTGTGTCAATGAAATAATTTTCGCATCTGCCATTTTTTCTTTGGCATAGGTTTCTTGGGTAGAACCTTTTTGAACAGCCAAGGATTTTCCTGCAAGAGCATCAACACTTGAGATGGTTTCCGCATTTTCTTTCTTAACAAGTAGAACGTCAGCAATTTGGTAATAGCTTTCTGAGAAGTCAAAAACTTTTGCACGTTCTTCAGAGTAAGATAGACCAGCGATTGCAATGTCAGCCTTTCCTGATTGGACGCTGTTCAGAACGTTGTCAAAACTCATGGCTGATACTTCCAACTTCACACCGAGCTCATCCGCAATTTTTTGTGCTAGCATAATATCTGCTCCAACAACTTCGTTTTTGCCATCTACAAGCGTTTGAAATTCAAATGGTGCATAGTCAGGACTTGTCGCTACAACCAAGGTTCCTTTTTCTTTAATTTTGTCGAGTGTTGATTGGCTTGAAGATGAGCTAGTTGAAGAACAAGCTGCCAATGTAAATCCTGCTAACAAGGTAGCTGCTAAAGTAAATAGTTTTTTCATTTTTTATCCTCTTTTTCCTTTTTTATTAAAACGATGTCATTTTTCCTAATGAATCATCGGACCTTAAAAGTAATTTTCTCCATATTTTCTTCCTCTTTTCAAAAGATATGTCTAGTATATAGTAATTTTATACAATTGTCAATAGTTATTTTGTATTTTTATGCGATTTTTTATTTTTTTATTCAAACAAAAAAATTCTAGCCCTTACTACAGGGCTAGAATGAATGGAGGAAATATACTATTCTATTGAATCAATTCCATAGTATCTCTCGCTATCATAAGTTCTTCATTTGTTGGAAGAACAAATAGCTTGATATTCGAATCCTCTGAACTAATCAATTTTTTATTGCTTTGATTTGACTCACGGTCAAGTTTTATACCAAACACAGAAAGTTTTTCTGCGACTTTCTCACGTATCAATCTGGAATTTTCTCCGATTCCTGCTGTGAAAACAATGGCATCTACTCCACCTAAATCTACCATATAGGTCGCAATAGTGTGAGCGATACGATTGGTAAACATTTCAATTGCTGTGATGGCTTGAGAATAGCCTTTATGATACGCTTCCTCGATATCTCGCAAATCATTACTAATTTCGGAAACAGCTAATAGGCCAGACTCTTTATTCAGAATGGCTGTGATTTGACTAGGGGTCAAGCCTTCTTCTTCCATTAGGAAAGGAAGAATGGCTGGGTCAATATCACCACTTCTGGATCCCATCATTAAGCCTGCCAAGGGGGTAAATCCCATAGAAGTGTTGATGGATTGTTGCCCCTTAATGGCACAGATACTTGCTCCATTGCCAAGATGACAACTGATGACCTTCAACTGATCCGTACCAAGACCTTGCTGTTTATATACTTCCTTGGTAATTAAAGAAATATATTTATGGCTGGTGCCATGGAAACCGTATTTGCGTAAACGGTATTTGTCATAATACTTTCTAGGCAGAGGGTAAAGATAGTATTCCTCGCTTAAGGTTTGATGAAAAGCTGTATCAAAAACTGCCACATTTGGAGTATTTGGCAAAAGCTCCTTGAAGGCTTTGATGACTTCTAAATTTGCAGGGTTATGGCTAGGAGCAAGGAATGAAAATTCATCAATCTTAGTGAGAGCACGTTCATCAACCAAAGCAGATGCCTTAAAATAATCACCACCATGGGCCACACGATGCCCAATCCCAGCAATATCTGCTAAGGATTGTATAATCCCTTTTTCATCTAATCTTTTTAATAGATAGTTTACTGCCTCTTTATAACTTGAAAGAACTAGTTTTTCTGTCTCCTTTTGTCCTTGGTAAACCAAAGTAAATGCCGATTCCGGTTCTCCAATTCTTTCAAATATACCTTTAGCGATGATTTCCTCAGCAGGCATGGCTAATAATTGAAATTTTAAAGATGAACTACCAGCATTGATTGCAAAAATTTTCCTCATTACTCGTCCTTTCTTTAATCACATTTTACAATGAGAGAGGGATTAGCCCATTCCCAAGGCTTTAAATACGAATACAGCTAGAGTTGCACCGACAGTTGGTGCTACAATTGGAATCCAAGCATAGCCCCAATTCGCTCCGCCCTTATTTGGAATAGGTAAGAGGGCATAGGCCAAACGAGGACCGAAATCACGCGCAGGGTTGATGGCATAACCCGTTGTTGAACCAAATGAAAGACCGATGGCCATAACTAGGAAAGCAACTACAACAGGAGCAAGACCTACTGCAAAACCTGCAGTATTCATCAATAACAAAACGAAAATGAAGAAGAAGGTCGCGATTACTTCACTCAAGAAGTTAAAGGTTGTGTTTGGAATAGCTGGACCAGTGGCAAAAATACCGACTGAATTCCCTTCCTCAGCTGTTGTTGCTTGGAAATGTGGATAGTAATGCAAAACAACGATTGCTGCACCAGTAAAGGCACCGAGAATTTGTGCAATAATGTACCCTGCTACCATACTCCAATCAAACAAGCCACCTAAGGCAAAAGCGATTGTGACTGCTGGATTTAGGTGCCCACCTGTTTCAAAGAAGCCCGCCACATAAACACCGCACATTACGGCAAAGCCCCAGGCAAAGATTACAGTTAGAAAACTAGGGGACATATTTTTAGATAGGGCGTGTTTTAAACTAATTGAGGAACCAAAGCCTGTACCAAAGGCTATCAGAACCATTGTTCCTAAAAATTCACCAATGTATTTCTCCATCGTGAGAATCTCCTTCTATTCTTTTTTATCTTGTATTTCTGCTATTGCATATTCTGCAATTGTTTGATCTTCAATAGCGTTGCCGCCACTAATACCAATTGCTCCGATAATCCGTCCATTGCAGTAGATCGGAATACCGCCAGCCAAGCTGACAATCTGACCTTCTGACATTGTTTCTAGTTGAAAGAGCCACTGATCAGGTTTTGTAAGTGATGAAAGATCCTTAGACTGCATCTTCATGCCAACAGCTGTATATGCTTTTCGATAGGCCATATCGTAGCTAACTAAAAGTGAATCTTCCATTCGATAGGTTAGGATTACATGAGCCGCTGCATCCACCAGGGTAATCACAACAGGCACCTTCAATTCCTGTGCCTTTTCTATCGCACGATTAACAATGGCAAAGGCATGATCATAAAGATTTATGTTGTGTAAATCATCTTTTTTTTCTAAGAGCTCTTGGCATTTTTGAATGATTCTTTGAAGCAGGATTTCATCGATTTGATTTTGATTTTGTGTCATCTTTTCTCTCCGATTACCTATTTCTAAAAGGATGTTTCCAAGGCAGAATCCTGTATCAATGGAGTTCCTTTAACAAGTTTAGCTGCGTTAGTCCCTAAAATCCTTAAGACACGATTAGACTGGTTTGGATAGTCATTTAAACGATAGAAAAACTGTTCCGTTTGTAAATTTCGATAATGGAGAACAATTTCTCTTTCATTGATAGCTAAACCAACCGAGAGTGGTGAGGACTGAGCAGCTTGATGGGCCAGAGAAACGATACTTTCCGAAGAAAGTTCTATAGTTTCTTTTAAAAATGGAATTCCTTCTTCCTCCATACCAAGCTCTAACTGAGTCAACTTGTCTTCAGGCACCTTTCCCAACTTGTAAATAAGAATAACTGGCTTAGTTGCTTGATAAAACATAAGCATCACCCCACTCTTCTTTACAGTATGAAAGTACCAAACCTGTTGCTACTGCATTTCTTGGTCCAGAAGTTCCTCGGATATTTCCTCGACCTGCCACGATATTGCTCTGAGATAGGGCATCGGTTATCAACTGCGGTACTTCAAAGTCTAAGGCTGACCCGCCTACGATAACAACAAATGGAATATCTCTGATGTCTTGAGTTGGACTGACCGTCTTTAAGGCTCGAATGGCATTGGTCACAAAGACTCGTTCTTTGGCTGTTTGACGAACAATCTTGATTTTTTCAATCGAATAATCTGTGTCAAGCGGTACTAATTCTCCAGTATCTTTGACGATGACTACTCGGGCAAATAAATCTCCACTCAGAGGTTTGTCAAAGAATTGGACACTACCATCCTCATGGCGAATATGGAAAATACTTTCAACCTTAGCAAGGGGGTATTTCTTAATATCCTCTGCCAAATGCCTATCTTCTAGACCTAACTCCGTATTGATGAGCATGGTGACCATATCACCAGCACCAGCTAGGTGAACAGCTTGGATCTCCCCTTTTTGGTTAATAATGGAGGCATCTGTGGAACCAGCCCCAAGGTCTAGAATAGCCATTGGTTGACTAGTACCTGGTGTTGTTAAAGCTCCAAGAATAGCTGAGTGGGCCTCAGCTCCCCCGATTTCAACAGGTACACCCAATTCCTTTTCAACTTCCTGGGCAATAAGGGACATCTGTAATCTGTCAGAGTTAACCATGGAAGCAATTCCAACGGCCTGCTCCATAGAAAATTCTCCGGCAAGACCACCTTTTACGGTGATAGGAGCAAAAGTATCCACTGCCAGAATATCCTGAATCTTAATCTGATCCAGTTGTTTCTCAGTTAAATTTGCCATGGTAAGCCGGACTTTCTCAAGCATACCACCCACATTTGTGCCTGCTTCACCCAGAACATTTTCGATATGTTGAATACGGGAAACATGGTCCATAATGGCTTCTGCACCTTTTGAAATATCAACGCTGGTATTCTGTTGCTGACCAATAATCTTGATAGTTCCTGCTGGAATTGTCCTTGCTTGAACATCTCCTTTTGGTGTTTTGATGACAACCGCTGAACGATTGCCAATCAGGGCACGGGCAATCGGAACGACCTGCTTAGTATCTTGTGCATCAAGCTGAAAGACCGTCGCAATACCATAAGGATTGGAGAGTTGGGAAATGACTTTACCAACTTCTGCAACCTCAACCGCCGCCAACATTCCTAAAGGCACCTTATCTATATAGGAAATTTCATCTACAATCGGTATCTTTTTCTCCAAGCGATTATTAACTAAGACACCGTCATCAGCCTGCAAGACCGCACCGACAATCTTATATCCTCTTGAAACATAGGCATTGATAAGCTGGGCCACCGCATCGAAATCAACTTGCTTAGAAGCCACAACGATATAGCTATCTGTTATTGGCTTATTGATCAAATCCAGGATATCAACGGTATAACCAACCCCCAACCCAAGACCACCTGGTGTCCTTGGGTTGTGGCCAATCATGGTAGATTCTGTAATGACAGTTTCCGTAATGGTTTCCATAGCAACATCTCCAATTACGGGAGTTGCTTCATTGATACGGATCAAAGAAATATCTTTGATACTAAGATTGGTTGGTTCTAAGAGTAATTTCAGGGACTGATATATGCCATGAACATTTTCTTTTGTTCCCTTGATACCAGTTGTATCTGCAATCGCAGAGGACAGAAACTGGACGGTTCCATTATCGTATAGCTGAGCTAAGGCAGACTCAGTTGACGAATTTCCAATGTCAATACCGATAATATACTTCATTCCTTCTTCCTCCTTTCGATTTTCAGATTAGTTATCACCTTTTAGTTTCTTACGGCGTTCATAGTGTTCTGCTGCTTCACGAACAAAGCCTGAACAGATTTTCGCGCCATAGACATTTTCAAGTTCATTTGCGATGTCCAATAGTTCTTGCTTAGAAGAACGGTAAGGACGAAGGGCGTTGTAGATTTCCAATACACGTTCATCTGGTACCTTGGTCAATTCTGCCGCGCGTGAGAAATTGTATTCGATAGCTTCACGACCGGCATTTCGAGCGATTTCACCCTGCTTTAAGAGGATTTCTGGCTTGATCCGCAAGTCTTTTGAGGTGATACTACCGTTGACAATATTCTCCAAGGTAATGTCTTCAAATTTCTTGTTATCACCAACGACAATCCAGTCTGGGTGTTTTTGTGCAATCGGATAGTCTGCTGCAGTAGCTTCTGTACCTTTTGGTAGACCACTGGTTACAGGTTTGTCGTGTCCATTCATCTCTTCTAAGATTTTTCTTACTAATAGTTCTACTGATTCACTCATTTCGATTTCTCCTTGAAGATTTTCTTAAATCAATTCAATTTCATCAGCTGGACGACCTTTTTCAACAAGCTTGGTTTCTTTGATATGAAGCAAGGCTGAATAGGCTTGGTACTTAGGACGAGCCATTTGGTCATTCAAGGTTGGAACAGGGTTTGGTGTTTCACCTTTGGCATATTTAGCAGCATTTTTACCAATTAAACGGTAAGTATCAGCTGTCAGGAGTGGTGCTTGCGGGAAGAGTTCTAAGTTGCTCAATGGTGGTAAATCTCTTTGGTGAATAACGGTTGTTCCTTTAGACTGAATACCGATTGAAATACCTGAACCAGATAGGTGGTCACCTTCTACTGCTACAAAGGCAACGTCTGATGAACGATAAACTTTCACAACACGCGCTTTCAAGCCTTCTTCTTCAATACCTGCAATCACTTGTCGTAACACTTCTGTATGAGGGATATCAACCATGGTCTTGGTTTGTTGTGTGCCAAAAGCAGGACCAACTGCAATAACCACTTCATCAACAGATTGACTTGGTTTGGCAACGCCAATGGTGCGAACTACAGCCTTTTCTGGCAATACTTCTTTCTTGGCAGTTGTAGTAGTTTGAGTTGCAGGAGTAGGGTTGACTAAGCCAACTTCCTTGATTACTTCTGCAATAATGGAACGTAGTACGTCCTCATTGATGGTTGTCATAATGATTACCTCCTAGATATCACGTGGATCAATGGCATTTGGAATATTCTTCACTTTTTCCCACTCTTCACCAACTAGACGGTGACCTGTGCCGACACCGACATAGTCATTTGGTGAGTTGATTGCAGAGATAACATTCCAATTGCGGTCAAAGATAGCTGATGTTTGCAAGAAATCTCCAGCAACACGTTGTTTGAAGAGATTTACAAGCTCATTGGCAACATCTGGGAAACCATTATTGGCAAGGGCTTTAATGAGGTCTACGCCTTGTACACCACGTTCTAAGAGATTAACAGCTGCCTTGATGTCTTCAACCTTGTCACGTTCTGGCATATCTTTTGAACCATGGGCGTAGGTAGCTGCTTCAACTTCCTCATCTGTAATAGCTGGCAAACCAAGACCTTTGAAGAGGGCTTGCATAACTTTGGCTGCTTTACGGCGAACTTGAACAACTTCCTCTTCGCGAGCTGGACGTAAACCACCATCAACACGCAAGTCACGTTGCAAGATATTGTAATCATCGTAGTCTTCTGCATCCCAGTTAGAGCCAGCAAACATGTTGTCGTAGTTTGGTGTAGAAGAGTAACCTGAGTTAATAAAGTCTGTACCTGGTGCCAATTGCATCAAGGTGCGGACAGAGCGACGGAGGTCTGAGTGAGTAAAGGTTTGGTCATTTGAAGAAGCACATTCCAAATCAAGCATGGTAGCAATCAAGTTTTCAGCAATGACTGCACGAATACCACTTGGAACGGCCGCAGGAATACCGATACAAGATACAGAACCGTTTTGAGTACCTTGTACACCAGCTGCTTTTGTGATATACAAGCAACGAGCTTCTAGGTAAAGCATGGATTTGCCTTCTGCTTGTCCCATCTGCACTTCAGCACCAGTACCTGATGTGAAACGCATCTTCAAGCCACGAGAAGCGTAGGCAGATGCCAAGAAGGCTTTAGACCAAGGAGTATCGTCACCATCTGTAAAGACATCTTCCGTACCATATACAGAAATGGTTTCAGCGTAAGCTGTAAATCCTCTCATACCAAGGTCTAGCTCGGTTGCTTCTTCCAGGGCACATTGGGTCAATACGCCCGGACGACCAACTTGAGAACCAATCATAATCCCTAGGGCGTTGAATGGGGCATAACGAGCAACCGCAACAGTTGTTTCTTGCTCTGCGAAACCACGAAGAGCTCCTTCTGCTGCATCCGCTGCAATTTGAACAGGGTTGTCGTTTACGTTGGTAACGTGTGATTGGGTAGCTGTCTGTTTGCGGGTACGCATTTTCTGAACAGCCATCATAATTTCTACGACGTTCATGTGGCTCACGACTTCAACGATTTTGGCTGGAGTCATAGCCTTGGTCAACTTAACAATTTCAGAACGAGGTACAGAAGGAGTCAAAATCATATTGGCAATCTCTTTTGAGTCCATCTTCACGACTTCTTCTGCATGAGCCAAATCAATACCGTAGTTTGCAATAAACTGGTCAATCAAGTCAAATTCTTCTTTTGGTTTCCCATCCAATTCAACCACTTTACCATTGAGAATTTTGATACTTGGTTTTGGATCGTTAGGGCTTTCCATTGCAATAAGACCTTCTTCAACCCACTCTGTTACAAATCCGTCTTGGTTGATTGGGCGGTTACTTAATGCCTCAAAACGTTTTGATTTCATATTTCTTTCTCCCTATCTATCAGATGTATGAAGGTTGAGAGTTAACTGGAGTATCTCCAAGCGTTCCTAATAATTCTTTACCAATTTCACGGGCAGAGATAACAGCTTGACGAACAGCACCAGAATCACCACTGATGAAAAGAATAGTTTCATTTGAATAGCTAGTGCCGTCACCTGGAGAGGCATAACCAATCACATCAACATCTGCTGCTTTTACTGCTGTGTCAGCCATAACAACACCAATGGCAGCTGGTGCTCCTACAATTAAACCAAATGCACGACCAACTTCTGCACCAAAAGCAGCCTGGCAGGCATGGCTTGCACGTGCTGTATACTGTAATTCAATATGGCCTGCTTCATTGGCATAAACATCACCAAAGGTACGTGCGATATCCCCAAGAGTCACTTCTACCGCCCGTTTCACGTCTGAAACATCGTCGCCACCAAAGATAATCAAGCTACCGTGACCAGCACCACCTTTGGTATCACGTGGTAATTCAATTTTAACAATTTCTGTATTGGTTGCTTTTACTGCTTCATCTGCAGCCATAATGTGAGGACCCGCACCAGTACGAGCACCTACCACACCAAGTGAACGGTAAGATTTTTCCAACTTCATCGCACTAAGTACTTGTTGATCGACATTTGCAATCACCAATCCAATAGTATCACCAATAGGGTTTGAACCAATAAATTCGGTAACATTACATTTGTTTGCCATAATAATCTTCCTCTATTTTTTGTTTTCATTTACATCGCCTAACGCGATAACGCTTACATTTTGTTTTAAAAAAATTTACTGATTTTGCCAATCCGCAGGATAGGTTACATAGATAAACCTTGCCTTATCTTTGACAGAAAATTGAATATCACTTCCCTTAGGAATAAAGAGAATTTCACCTGGTCCTGCGGACATAACCTCATTGCCAGTAATAATATCCAATCGTCCTTCTATGACGTAATCCACTTCATCATAGTCAAGATGCCATGGGAAGGTTGTTTTTTCCATGGTCATCAAGCCGAGTCCCAAACGAGGACTTTCTTCCAGAGTTAGGAGGTCACGGGTATAAACTGAGTCAGTATCATTACCTGTATCTAAACGATCCTCAGGTCTGACATCCATCCGGGGCAGATTGAGGGAAATGATTCCTGTCGAGCTAGCTGCTTTACATGACTTGCCTGCTCCCAAACTTTCTAGCAAAATCTTTCTAACAAGTTCTTCTAGCTGGCTACGATTGATGTCACTCATAGACTACCTCCATCAATTAGGATTCTTTCTTGGTAAGAACAAAGGCGAGTAGGACAGCTGTTACACCACCAACCAATTTTCCGACCATCATTGGAAGAATCATATCTGGATTTTGACCAGCAGTGAAGCCCAAGTGGTCTCCGATAACAAAGGATGCTGATACTGCAAAGGCAACGTTAATAATCTTACCTCGTTTGTCCATATCCTTCATCATTTGGAACATAGCAATATTATTTGCTAAAGATGCTACAAGGCCTGCTGCACCGACTTCGTTCATTCCAAGGGATTTACCAATCGCTGAAAGTGGCTTGTTGGCAACCTTGGTGAAGATTGCTACTAAACCGAAGGCCCCTGCCAATGTTACTGCAATAGAACCAACTACACCAAAGGCTTCCATAAGAGTTTCAGCTCCACTCGGGTAGAGGCTATTTAACCATTCATTACCTGTCAATAGCTGTGCTGCACCGAAAGCCAAACCGAGAGTTGCAATCACTACAATGATATGACCAAAAATCTCGAATCCTTTTATCATTCCATTTGGTGCTAATAAAAGACCGATAAAAATCAATGCAGAAACAATCACTATTGGAATGAGGTTAATCATCAATGTCCCTACAGGTAAGCCAGGAACCAAGAATCCTCCTACTAAACAGCCAATTGGAACTGTTACTAAGCCGTATAAAATACCTCTAGCCAGTAATGGACGATCATCTTTTTCAATGATTCCCAATGCAACCGGGATGGTAAATACAATCGTTGGTCCCATCATCGATCCTAGTACATAGGCAGCAAAGTTTCCAACTACAGGATCATCAGCTAGACTAAGAGCTAATGGTGCTCCACCCATATCGTTAGCAATGAATGTTGTAGCAAAAATAGATGGGTCTGCTCCAACCATGCCGTATAGTGGGACAATAATTGGTTTGAGAATATCCGCTAATAATGGTGCAACAACCATAATACCGGCCATCGAAAGGGCCAAAGCACCCATGGCCATGATACCTTCCTCAAATTTTTCACTAAGTCCTAATTTCCCTCCGATACATTTATCAACTGCACCGGCCAACATAAATAGGACCATGATGTAGATGATGATTTCATTTATACTCATAATTCCCCTTCTCACTTTCTAGTGAATTTATTCTGCATCAGCTGTGTACTCAACTTTATCGATAATTGCGACAACGACCATATCAACAGGAACATTTTCTCTATTCAAGCTAACTCTAGCTGCACTACCTGTAGTCACCATTACCTGATCACCTTCCCCAGCACCGATGCAATCTGCGACAACAACCAAAGATGGATCTGTTTGTTGTTCATTTAGTTGGCGCTCGACCACTAAAAACTTCAATCCATTTAAGTTCTCATCTTTTCTAGTAGCCCAAAGACTCCCTTTTACTGTTCCAACAAACATACTCTCTCTCCTCTTATTCTATGATTGTTATTCTACGACGATTTAGATAGTCGCGCGCCAAGGCTGTTATAATGGTTCCCTTTTCAATATGAAATACTCCATCATCTTCCAATTCTAAAGCTCTCAGCCTAGATTCTGTAATGAGTTTGACCTTCTTTGAAACATTTTTCTCAGGAGTTTGCTGAATGGATTGAACCTCAATAGGTCCCTGTTTCAATAAGGCAGGCAAGTCTTTCTGTGAGTAAAACTGCACACCATATTGTTCCAGTTTCAATTTTCTTTGAAGTAGTTCTTGGAAGAGCAAGTTCTTAGCTGACTGTTTATAGCAGTCTATGGCAAATGATTCCTTTGAAACCAAGACCTTTCTACCTGCTAACAAACTAGTAACAACTTCCATCTCCTCTGAACTATTGGGACAAAGCTGAGAAATCCTTAACAGTGAATCTAAAGATAGACCATTTGCAATGATATGCTCTGCCTCATCAATACCTTCTACAATACGATACTCTCCATCTAAGAAACCGCCTACTGTTTTATCACCGATAAGATACAGACTGATTTGATGGGAACTACTATTCAGACGGTCTAGAAGGCGATTGGTAATCTCTTGAACTAAAAATTCTAAGTTATCCATTTTTAATCCTTTCTAAACCATCTCTATCCTTTTTTGATAATGCGACCACGCATTCCTTTTTTAAATCCGCAAGCATTGGCTTCATCATAGTCAATGTGCATAAAGGTCGCAAACTTAGGGTGTACTCGAATGACTACATCATCAAAAATTAGTCCTCGTTCTCCACCTACTTTTACTTGCACAATTTCCTTATTCACTACATTAGCTTTAGCAGCATCTTCTGGGGTCATATGAATATGACGTTTAGCAACGATCAACCCTTTATCCAGAGATACTACCTTACTTCCATTTATCAAGACAATCCCTGGAGTATCCTCAATCTGTCCGCTCTCTCGAATAGGCGCATTGACACCTAGCTTCAAGCAATCTGTCAACGATACTTCAACTTGTGTAGCACCACGAACAGGACCGAGTATCACCACATTTTGGAAGGAACCTTTTGGACCTAAAATTGTCAAACGTTCTTTACAAGCAAATTGTCCTGGTTGGGATAAATCTTTGGCTTTGCTTAGAGAATAATCTTTTCCAAATAAGGTTTCTAAATCTTCTTGAGAAAGGTGGATATGGCGTCCACTCGCCTCAATTTCAAAACTTCCTTCTAACTCATCCTGAACTCTTGTAGCAATCTTATCAATTAGCTCTTTTATTTCCATTCTAATCACACCTTACCTTTCACTCATCCATTGTCATCCATAGGAAAATCTGAATAGAATGCAATAGATGAGTTAGCTTAGCCAAATATACATCATTTTCTCGAGAACCTATCAGCGATAGCTCCTGTTCAAGCGTAGCTAAGGCTATGTAAGTTTCGTACAGAGCTAGTTTCCAGTTAGTTACAGCACAGGTTAAGGAAAGCTTTGTAAAATCCAGTTCCCTTTGCTGACTATATTCATCCAGTTCTGTCACCGACGGTAGTAGTTCATCATAATCGTGAAGTTCATCCAGTATCTGACCAGATACCATACCTTCAATCATTGTCAGTACTTTGCTGACTTTCTCAAATTTTGATTGTTCGAATGAAAGATAGAGTTCACGTTTACTTTTAAGAAAATGTGGATATAGTGTCGTTAGACGAAACAATAGTGGATAGATTGCTGAATCCTCTAAAGTAGTTACTTTTTGATGTATCGCTTGTGGAGATGTCGTAAGTTGCTGATTATTGGAACGCGTTTGGACCACTCGAATATGATGGTCATTCAAGTAACTTCTTGCTGATGGAGTCAGTTTTTCATGTTCACCTAACTGGAAAACTCCTCCGTCAGCAATAGAAAGCTCCTTGAGTAGCTTTCTAATCTTTACTTCTGTAAAAACCGACATACACTCACATCCTTTAACGATTATTTAATCAACTGGCTACCCGCAGAGAACCCACTCAAATGGGTAGCCAGTACACTTATTCGCTACTTCGGTAAAATTACTTCTACTTCTGAATGAGGACGTGGGATGACGTGTACAGATACTAATTCACCAACATTTTCTGCTGCTGCAGCACCAGCATCTGTCGCTGCCTTAACTGCACCAACATCTCCGCGAACCAAGACAGTCACCAAACCACCACCAACTTGTTCTTTACCTACAAGGGTAACGTTTGCTGCTTTGACCATTGCATCTGCTGCTTCGATTGCGCCAACCAAGCCGCGTGTTTCTACCATTCCTAATGCGTTTGCGTTTGCCATTGTTATTTCCTCCGATTTTTTATTCTTCTTCTTTTTTAGCTTGAGGTAAAATCACTTCTACTTCTGAATGTGGACGTGGGATAACGTGTACAGATACTAATTCACCAACATTTTCTGCTGCTGCTGCACCAGCATCTGTCGCTGCTTTAACTGCACCAACATCTCCGCGAACCAAGACAGTCACCAAACCACCACCAACTTGTTCTTTACCTACAAGGGTAAC